>NZ_CP147012.1:1517857-1821428 GCF_037126285.1 Bernardetia sp. MNP-M8 | reverse complement strand
CTTTTCGCAGCTTTTTAGATATGTGTTCCATTCGCTTTAAGGCTTTATGTTTTTCACCTGCAATAGATTTTTGAAGAGAATTATCTGTCGTATTTATAGACTTTATAGATTTAGATTCTATTTTATCAAAAATTTGTTCTAAACTCTTTCTTTCGTCTTCTAATAAAACATCGTTCTGAGCATTTTTAGTAGCATAATCAATTCTTAGATTATCAAAAGGATTAAAAATATCTTCCAAAGAAAGATTTGTTTTAGTCATTTTCTGATGAATGACTTTGGGAATAAATAAGACAAAATTACGAGGTAAAAGAATTGGAAAATCTACCTCAAAATACTCAAACATAGATTTGAGTTGCAACCAATATGCCAGCTCACCAGGTCCTCCTGTGTAGGAAAGATTTGGTAAAATAATTTCTTGATAAACAGGACGAAGTGCAACATTAGGACTAAATTTTTCAGGATTTGATTCTACCAAATCCATCATTTGAGTTTCTGAAAAACTAATATCTGTATTGAGAATTTCAAAAGAAATTTCATTATTCTGAGAGTTTTCATTTTTTACTATTCGTTCTCTCAAATTATCTTCTAAATAAAAAAGATTGATTTCTCGTGGTGTAACTTGTGTTTTATAACCTAGTTTATCTAATTTTTTGCTACTTTCCTCAATTTTTAAATGACTTTTTTGAGTTGCTAATTCATTTTTAATAATCGGAATAAATAGTCTTTTCAAAGCTGCATCATCGCCATCTAAAATCACTAAATCATCTTTTTTATAAAACGAATGCACAATATTTCGTGTGGCGTGTGCTAGATTTTCGTTTTTACTTTCTGCTGTTTTATAAAATTTTCCTAGCTCTTTTGCTTTTTCTTCCTTAAAACCCAAATCATTTAAACCTTTTGTGTTCATTCTTCCAACTGCGCCTTGTTGTTCAGTTTGCCACGTATATTTTTTTCCAAACATATTGAAAGAAGCAATTTCTTCTAAGTCGTGGTCTTCAGTCGCCATCCAATAAATGGGTACAAAATCATATTGTGGATATTTTTCCTTCAAAATTTTACAGGCATTAATCACTGTCTGAATTTTGTAATGAAAATAAAGTGTGCCTGTATAAATATTGAGTTGGTGACCTGTAGTAACTGTAAAAGTTGTTTCTCTTTGGAGTAAATTTATAGTTTCTGTTGGTGGATTTTCTGTATTAGCATACTGATTATGCAAAGCATTTACTAAAATATTTCGTTTTTCAATAGTAAATGAATTATTCTGTATCTTTAAATCAATCTGTTTTTCAAAGTATTCTAGTTGAGGTAAATTTCCATAAAACTCTTTTAGCTCTTCTTTCTGAGAAATGTAGTCTAAAAATAGTCCAGAAAACTGATTGGTTTTAGAAAAATCTAATTGGTAGGTAGAATAATTGGAGCGCATAAGCAAAAAATAAGGGTAGCGTTGAGGTTAAAACTTGAGTAACGACAAGTAACTAAAGTAAGTTTTGAAAGTCTTAAAATAAAGAGGTAAGATACAGACTTTTTAACTTTCTACTTGATTCTTCCATTTTGAATTATGATTTTTTATGCTGCAAACTACTGTTTTGATTCTGTAAGTTGGAATTTAAAAACACAAAAATAGCGTAGGAAAAATTCCTACGCCATTTTCAATCCTATCCTATCCTTAATCTTGAATGTCTTTTGTTTGATTAGTATGCTGTTGTTGGTGTACTCACCAATGACAGCATTACTTAATCTTCAATTTCTTTTATCGTTACTGAGTAACGAGCAATATCTTCTTTATTTATTCCTTCCAAACGGTAGGCTCTTCCAATACTACGAATCTGATTTGCTTTTAAAGTTGGCTCAGAAGAGTTTATTAAATAAGTTGTTCTGCTGTCTAATGTTTGTCCCTGATGTCCTATCCATTTAATTTCTGCTTGTAATAATTTTACTTGTCCTTTTTCAGTGGCATTTTGGATTTCCCATTCAAAGTGTTGAAAAGCTCCAGTTGTACCATTTTCATCTGCTTCTTGTAAATTACTTACTCTTTCAGAAAGCAAAATATTAGGATTAAAATTGCTCATATTATTCCATTCCAAATTTACGGGAACAGTATTCATTTCTGTATTTGCTTGATATTCTACTTTTTCTACTCGTACTCGTACGAGTGTTGCATTTTCTACAAATTCTTCTCTGTATTCCAAATAACGAAACGGAATTGATTCTCCTTTTCTAGCAATTGGGTCAAAGGTTTCTATAGCTTGTACTACATCTTGTGCGATGGCATTTCCATCTCTATCTAAAAGCTCAATTTTGAGTTTGAGACTAGAAATTGCACCACTAGAAACATACAAATCAGCTAATAAATTATAGGAATATGAACCATTAAAGTTTTTGAATTTAGACTGTTCTACTTCTAACTTTAGACCTTCAAATTTTGGGTTTACTATCCATTCTACTGGCAAATGAAGTCCCTCATCTTCCAAAATAGTAATTGATTTTAATGAACCTTCTGCTTGCATAGGAGCATTCTCATTATCAAATGCTAAATTGGCTGTATTATTAGTAATATTGTTTAAAGTTAGTAGTTCATCTGCAAATGGAGTTTGATTAGAATTTTGCTCTAAATAACTATATCCTAAATATCCACTAGAAAGAAACATTACACCAACAAGCCCCATCATAATGTTAGTGTGCCAAGAGCGTTTTTTCATTGCCTCTTCAAAGGCAGCTCCTTTATAAATTTGACTCAAGAGTTGCATGGCTTTATAATGTTGAGGTTCGTTATCTACACAACGACGAGCTAAGCCTGCTGCACGATATTTGTCAGTTGCTTTTCCATAATCCAACCAACGATTATAAAATGAAACAGCTAATCCAAAAAGAGCTTCTGTATGATTAGGATGAATGCCCAATACTTTTTCAAATTCTCTGACCGCATCATTCCAATTTTGAAATTCTGCATATCCATATCCTCTACGCAGATGTGATTCTAAAACAGCTTGCAATTCATAATAGTTCTCTGCATTCATTGCTTCAGCAGTCTTGCGATAACGACTATTATTTGAAAATAGCTGATAGAATAGTTCTTCGGATTTATAGAATATATAGTTTATCATAATTGAAAATCGTGTAGCTAGTTGGTCTTTATAGTATAAATTTCTTTGAGAAATTCTTGTAAGTCTTACTACATTCTTAAATTTAAGTTTGCTGCTTTAGAGTTACTCAGAATTGATAGATACTATTCAAAATCCACGCAAGAAATTACGTAGAAGTGCCAAACTGCTTTCGTTTTCGATAAACACAAATATACTTTAAGGTAAAAGGCTATTTTTATTGGGTAAAGCAAAAGTGCCAAAAAAGGCTAAAAATGACATAAAATGAGAAAAATTGACAAAAAATGATAATAGCAATATAGAATTGATAATTTTATTAGATAAAATACGAAAGTAGTCAAAAGATTGCCCACAACTTTGGTTGTGAGTTTTAAAAAAATGTTCAAACTCCATTCAAACGAGTTTTGCTGTTGTCTCACCACCGACCTTTAAGTAGAAAATAAAAACTAAGTTTTTATTTTTACAAAATCTTCTCTTGCCATTTCCAAGCTGAAAGCATCATTTCTTCAATTCCATATTTAGGAATCCAGCCTAAAAGAGTTTTTGCTTTTGCATTATCTGCATAAATCTCTACTACGTCGCCTTCTCTTCGTCCTCCTAATTCATAATTGAGTTTTTTGTTACTTACTTTTTCAAAGGCTTTTATGGCTTCTAAAACGGTTACTCCATTTCCTGTTCCTAGATTGAATATCTCTACTTGATTTATTTTTTTATTATCTAAATTATTCTTAACTAAAAAATCAATCGCCAAACGGTGAGCTTCTGCAATATCTGAAACGTGGATATAATCTCTAATACAAGAACCATCTCTAGTTCCGTAATCACTTCCATGAACTAACATTTTATCTCTTTTTCCTGCTGCCGTTAGTGTAATAATTGGAACAAGCGAAGTTGGTGGGTTTTTTGGGTCTTCTCCAATTTGTGCCGAAACATGTGCTCCAACTGGATTGAAATAACGAAGCAAAACAAATTTTTGACTTTTAGATGTTTTGGCAAAATCAATTATCATTCTTTCGCCTACCTGTTTGGTGTAAGCATAAGGGGATTCTGCACTTCCAAAAGCTGTATTTTCAGAAACAGGTAATTCAGTTGTATTTCCATACACCGAACACGAAGAAGAGAAAATAAAATTCTCTACTTTATACTCTTTACTTAACTTCAAAATATTGAGTAAAGAGTTTAGATTGTTTTGATAATAAAAAACAGGATCAGCCACCGAATCAGGAACAGACTTTAGAGCTGCAAAATGAATAATTCCAATGATTTGAGAATTTGACTCAGAATTAATACCTACTTCCTTTTCAAAAATTTCTTTTGTCTTTTCGTAATCACACAAATCTACATCATAGTTTTTTATTTTTCTACCTGTTAGACTTTCAATATTTTTAATGACAGAAGAAGAAGAATTCAAGTGACTATCAATAGAAATAACTTGATAATCTTGCTCATAGCCATTTTCTTTTGTGTAATTTTCTAAGCATTCGACAACGGTGTGCGAGCCAATGTAGCCACAACCTCCTGTAATAATTATTTTCTTTTGCATTTTTATAGAAAAAGTAGTTCAAGCGAGGACGCTTAAACTAGACATTTATAATTTATAAAATCTATTCTGATTCAAGCGTCCTCGCTTGAATTTCAAAAATAAAAATAACAAAAAAAGTCCACAAAATAAATTATGGACTTTTTTATAAATAGAATGTTATTAAAGTAAACAAATTGAAATCAATTTACCACTTATAATTTTTTATTCTTTCTTTATACAGTTGCATTCATGTTGTCAAAAGTATCCATTACTTCTTTAACGTGCTGACGAGAAGTTTCTAAAAGTGCTTTTTCGTCATCGTTAAGGTCAAGTTCAATGATTTTTTCGATACCATTTTTACCCAAAATTACAGGAACTCCTAAGTAACAATCATTGATACCATATTCTCCTTCTAATTTCACACAAACAGGGAATACTCTGCGCTGATTTTTAACAATAGCTTCTACCATTTGAGCAGCAGCAGCACCTGGAGCATACCAAGCAGAAGTTCCCATTAATTTAACGAGTTCTCCACCACCTTTTTTAGTACGTTCTACGATTGCGTCTAATTTATCTGCATCAATAAGCTCAGTTACAGGAATACCAGCAACAGTTGTATAACGAGGAAGTGGAACCATTGTATCACCGTGTCCACCCATCAAAATAGCTTGAATTTCTTTTGGAGAAATATCTAAAGCTTCAGCCAAAAATGCACGGTAACGAGCTGTATCCAAGATACCAGCCATTCCCATTACTTGACGACGGTCTTTTTTAGAAGCTAAGTGAGCAGCATACGTCATTACGTCCAAAGGATTTGAAACGATAATAATGATTGCATTTGGAGAATGCTCAATTACTTTTGAAGTAACTTCGTTTACAATTTTTGCATTTGTAGCAATTAAGTCATCACGAGTCATACCTGGTTTACGAGGTAAACCAGAAGTAATAACAACAACATCAGAATTTGCTGTACGAGCATAATCGCCTGTAACACCTACTGTACGAGTGTCATAAACATTAATTGGAGCTTTTTGCCAAATATCTAATGCTTTGCCTTCAGCAAAACCTTCTTTGATATCTACTAAAACTACTTCTTGACATATTTCACGAGTTGCTAATACATCTGCACAAGTTGCGCCTACGTTTCCTGCGCCTACTACGGTTACTTTTGTCATTTTATTATATATTTTTTATAAAAAATAGTATTACAAATACAATTTTAAGATACGATTAAAACGAAAAGGAAAATTTTTGAATAAATCACCTTTTCTTATGCTTCAAAGGTACAAAACTTTATAGATTTTTCGGAATTCTGAATTACTAAGAAAAAATAATTTTATCTTCTTTGTATATTCTATTAGATTTGTGTGTTATTGGATAAGCAAACACTCAGAAACTAATCCATAATTATAATTCAAAAAGCAATTAAATTGAAACTATACTCAAATCTAAATAGACTGTCTTTGAATGACTCTTGTTTTACAAACCTAGAACGCATAGGACAAAATATCGAACTGGCTTTTGATTGGGGAAAATTAGAAAATTTTATTGAAGGTAATATCGCAGAAGCAATAATATTAGGTGCAACTAAATTGAGTATAAAAGGAATTTCAAATGAAGAATTTACAGGTTATTTTAGTAAAGAAGGAATAACAAAATCGATTGAAGCTCCAAAAGATATTGTAAAATTATGGCAGGCAATTGGTGAGAGTATAATAGACGAAACAGCTAAAAAAATTAAATTTAGTGGATGCTTTACTGATAAAGAAGGTGATTTTTGGATTGAATGGACTTTTAACTATAACAGTTGTGAAGTTGAGTGGAATAATTACATAACTGTTGATGAATGGAGAGATGGAAAATTACCAAACGATTGCTAAATTTGATTTGACTGGTTCTCAAAAAAGCAAACTACATTTTGCTATATAATTCCTCAAAAAACAAATATGTTTAGAGTTCTTTACCAAAATCAATAAAAAAACTCCTTTCGATTGAAAGGAGTTTTTTCTGTCCACTTACTTACTTTACTACTTAACTATTAGAAAATCTAGTTGAATAACTGAAAAGATAAGTCGCTGCTAAAAGTTGATAGATTTTTCTATCGCAAACGTCCTGTTATTCTACTACTATTTCCTTTGTCTGTTGCTTCAAAAAATAAAGTTTTTGTTAAAATTTTTAGATGGTTTATTATTTATAAACTACTAATCAAAATCTTTGTGAAGCGAAAGTCTTTTATTTCCAATCTTTTATTGGAATTGTATTAAACATAGTTCAATCTATTTGCCAACTTGAGTTTTTTATTATTTATTTTGAAAAATAATATCAAATAGGCGTTTAGAGTTCAAAAACGCATTTTTTCTATTTTACAGCTTTTTTTCAGAATGACTTATTTTTTCATTTTGGAAGGGTTGAATTTTCATTTTGAAAAAATTGTATTATTCTTAGTATTCTGTAAATGTAAAAGCGAAGGTAAAATCTATTTTTATTCAAAACAAACAAAACTCCCAAAAAAATAAGAATTATAGATTTTTTAACCAAAAATGTAATAAAGAAATGCTTTTGGCTACCTATTCTGAACAGAGCAGTAATTACTTAGTTTTAATATAAATCAATTCAAAATAACGCTATAACAAATAATAAATTTATGAGTGAGCCAACCGACCCACTAAATCCAGAGAATTCTAATTTGTCTAATCAAGGCAATCCATCAGAAAATATAAATTCTGAGAAAAAACAAAGTCAAAATCAAGCTAGTCAGAGAAGACAAGCAGCAGCCCGTCAGAGAAATGCCAACCGTCCATCTATTGGTCAGCAAATATTAGGATTTATAAAAGTTGCTTTTGCTTGTGCGTTTGGCATCGGAATTTTCTTTTTAGTAATGGGATTTTTATTCTTAATTGCTGGTTTAACAAGTAATAATGAAGTCAAAATTGATAACAACAGTGTTTTAAAAATCTCTTTGAACCAAACAATTGCAGAATATAGTAAAGATGATCCTTTTGCTGATTTGATGGCAGAATTACAAGGAAGTTCTACACCACTAAGTTTAGTAAGTATAAAAGCAGCTCTCAAAAAAGCTAAAACAGATGATAATATCAAAGGTGTTTATTTAGAAGTAACAGATGTTCCTGTTGGTTTTGCTATGTTGGAAGAGATTCATGCAGCTTTAGAAGATTTCAAGACTTCTAATAAATTTATTTATGCCTATAGTAAATATTATGGTGAAAAGGGATATTATTTAGCTTCTACAGCTGATCAAGTTTATCTTTATCCTCAAGGAGCTTTAGAAATGAATGGATTTTTCTCTCAAATTCCTTTCTTCAAAAAAATGCTTGAAAAACTAGATATCGAACCAAGAATCTATAAAGTAGGAACATTCAAATCTGCTGTTGAGCCATTTATTTTAGAAGAAATGAGTGAAGCAAATCGTGAACAAACAAGTGTATATCTAAATTCTTTGTATGATACTTATTTGAATAATGTAGCTACTACAAACACAAAAAGTGGTCGTAAAATGTCAGCAGAAGAACTAAGAGAAATTAGTAATAAAATGCTTATCAGAGAAGCTGGAGATGCAGTTAATTACAAACTTGTTAATGATACACTTTATTACGACCAAGTAGAAGACAAAATCAAAACTGCTTTAGGAATAGAAGAAAATGAAGATGATGATAAAGAGAAAATTTCTTTTGTTTCTCTACCTAAATACATCAAAACAATAAATAAAGAAAATAAAGGCGACACAGACAAACGTATTGCTATTATTGTAGGAGAAGGAAATATTGTTGATGGAAATGGAGGACAAGGACAAATTGGAGGAGATGCCATTGCAGCAGCTATTCGCAAAGCTCGTAAGGATAAACGAGTGAAAGCTGTAGTTTTACGTATCAATTCGGGTGGTGGAAGTGCATTAGCTTCTGATATTATGTGGCGTGAAGTAATGCTTACTAAGAAAGAAAAACCTATTATTGCTTCTATGTCTGATGTAGCTGCTTCAGGTGGATATTATATGGCAATGGCTTGTGATACCATTGTGGCACATCCGAATACAATTACAGGTTCAATAGGAATTTTTGGAATGCTTTTCGGAATAGACCAGTTTGCCGAAAACAAAATCGGAATTACATTTGATGGTGTAAAGACAGCAGAGTTTGCAGATTTGGGTTATCCTACTCGTCAGCCTTCATCAGCAGAAGATTCTATTATCCAAAATTCTGTAAATCGTGGTTATATTGATTTCACAACAAAGGCTGCACAAGGACGTAAGATGCCAGTAGAAAAATTAAGAGAATATGCAGAAGGACGTGTTTGGACTGGAATTGATGCCAAACAGCGTGGCTTAGTTGATGTTTTAGGAGATTTGGATGATGCTATCAAAATTGCTGCAACTAGTGCAGGTTTGGGTGAAGATTATCAAGTTCGTTATTACCCTGAAGAAAAAACATTTTTAGAGCAAATTCTAAATCAAGGTCAAGAGGCTAAACAAAGAGCTATAAAAGAAGAAATGGGTGAGTTTTATAAATTCTATCATTATTATAATGAATTAAAATTAATGCAGGGAATGCAAGCTCGTTTGATTTTAGATGTTCAAAATATTGAATAATTAATTTTGAAATCAAATTCTATTTAAGCTAAAAGTCAATTCAAAGGATTCTTTGAATTGACTTTTTCTTGTTTTACTTAGTGATAAATAAATTTAAATAACTTTTTTTGTCAAAGTTGCAAGGCTGAGTAACTAATCTCTATCACGAAAAGGCGTATAAAAAAGCTCCCATGTATTTAATTCTACTGCACAAAGGTTTCCTACTGCTCCCTTATATTTTTGATATTTTCCTAGACTTACATAGACACAACCGTTATCAATTGGAACAATAGCTGTTTTATTTTCCTTTGCTAGTTTTAGATTTTCTTTTATCTCCTCCAAGTTATGAACAACATGACCATGAACAACAGGTTTCTGCTTGGTTTTGTATAGATTTCCTTTAAATTTTCTTACCCAAAGCATAGCATGTGCATTTGTAAAAAGATTTTCTCCATTGATAGGTTCATAATTTACATCAAAACCTGCATGCACTAAAAGACAATTTTCTAATTCTATATAGAAAAGCATTTTATTAAAAAACTCAGCGTATTTTGGTTTGATTTCTCTTTCCTTATTGACTAAGTCTTCTAAATAATTATGAGCTAGTATTTTCTTTGAGAGTTCATTATTATTTTTCTGATAAAACTCTAAAAGCATTTGTTCGTGATTGCCTATCAAAACAAAAATTGCATACCCTTCTTTTTGCTTTTCAATAATATAATTTATTAAAAGAATAGAATTTTTTCCTCTATCAATCAAATCTCCTAAAATAAAAAGTTGGTCGTCTTTTTTAAGGTTTAGAATATCTTCCACCAAATAAATAAATGTTTTGCCACAACCATGAATGTCACTTATGGCAAAACGTCTTCCTGTATTTTTTGTGATTTCTTGAGTTAATGATTTTGGGAATACTTGGGGCTTCATTTTTATGATATTTTTGAACAAATGCTTTTTGTTAATAGAAAAGCTGTTTAATAATTGAGAGTCTGTTTACTTTTTATTTCATTATATATTTTTTGAGTAAAGTGACATTTTTTATTAAAATCAGCACCATACTTTAAAATCGCACCAGCAAATAACTCTAATTCACTATTTTCTTTTCCAGAATTTATATCTAACTGTAAAGATGTTGGTGTTGTTGGTGGAAATGAAGATGCTTTTTCAAAAGTTATATCAACAATATCATTTGGCAAAGGAATTCCTTTTTGATTTGCAATCCACCTAATTTCTTCCATTATTTCAGTAGCTTCTTTTCTTTGGATTTCATTAGTACAAACAGCTCCAATAGATGAATTGTATTTAGCAGTTACCAAACCAAAACTTGCAATAAAAATAAACTTAGTCCAAATATCTACTAAGGAATTATCTTTAAATTCGTATTTTATTCCACTATTTTTGATTATTGTTTCTACCCAATTAATATCTTCAGAAAAATGCTCAGGATCTCTACCAAAAATTAACTTACCAGCTATTCCTTTATGTTCTATACTACCTTTCTCTTTGATATGTGAAGCAACATAAACACAAGAAGGTAGAATAACAGTATTTGGTAGAATTTTCCTTATTCTATCATAAATATCTACTCCATTCATCATGGGTAATATAATAGTGTCTTTTGTGATGACACCACTAAGCTGAGTACAAACATTTTCTAAATCGTATTCCTTGACACAAATTAAAATTAAGTTTGGATTCTGTATTTCTGTTATATCTTGGTAAATGGCATCAGGAGTGGTTACACTATTTATATGTTCAGGAGAAATTAGTTTAAGTCCTTTCTCTTTGATAGTTTGATATGTTTTGGCTCTTGCCACAAATGCTATTTGGTGTTTTTTATCAATTTCGTTGATTTGGTTAATTTTGAACCCAAAATAACCACCAACACCACCAAGACCAATTATTACAATATTCATGTTTTGCTTGTTTTTTTTGAAATTTCTATTTTGTCAAATTTCCTACTATAATTTGGAATGATTACTTGATAAATGACAAGAAATTATGTTTTGCTAATTTCTTTTCTAATTCTACTTAGGCTACTATCTGTAATACCTAAATAGGAAGCAATTATTTTGAGAGGGATATTTTGAAAAATATGAGGTTGCTCTTTTAAAAGTTTTAGATAGCGTGTTTCTGCTTTTTGGCTTACTGTTTCTATGAGTCTATCATTGAGTTTATGATAATTAATGACAAATAAAAGCCTACTAAATTCTCTAAAATCAGGAATAGTATGAAAGTTTGATTGAACATTTTCAATACTTGTTTCCCAAAATGAACATTCTGACAAAGTTTGATAAATTTGATTCGTTGGCTGCTGCTTAAAAAATGACAAAAAATCATTCACAAAACATGGAGCAGAATAAATATGTGTAGTTATCTCTTCATTATCTTCATTTAGGATATAGGAGCGCATGTAACCTCGTTCTAAAAAATAGGTCTTTGTACTAACTGTATCTATATCCAGTAATATAGAATTTTTATCTAATCTAAAATGAGTAAAAGTTTCTGTTATCTTGTTTACCACTTCCTCTTGAATAGGAAATAAAGAATGGAAATAGTGATTAAGTATTGTTTTATCCATTAGATAATGCTCTTTTAATACGGAATGCTGTTTGAAAATGCACAATAATAAAAACCGTATTTCTACAATAGATAGAATACGGTTTTATGAAATTATAAACTTGGAGTTTCTGTTTTTCTACTAATCATTTTTCTTATTTTCCTCATCGAAAAGTGAAATATGTTCATTTAAAGACATTGCTTTTTGCAGGTCATCAGCAGAATCTACTTGATAGGACAAATCTTCCAACTCGTCCAATAAATGTAAATCAATATCTTCGTCTGTTTGAATCGGATTTGTTTTTTGTTCTATATCTTGATTTGTGTTTTGTTCTTGTAAGTCATTCAGACGGTGCATAATTCCTTGCAATTGTAAGCGACGTTCTTTTTGAAATTTAATATTTCTCAAACGTTTATTAATTTTTTTGAAGCTATTAATACGCATTTGAGCAACTCTAATATTTTTTTCTGCTGTCTCTATAAGTTGCAAACCCATTTCTATATTTTCTTCATCTAATTCTTTATAAAAATCATTTTCCAAAATATAAGAAGTCAAATTATTTGCATTCTTAAATTCATAAATAATGATAGCATTTGGCATTTTGGCAATATCAAAAGCACTTCTAATATAATAGATTGATTTATAAATCTCATCTAAGCTTTCTTCTAGCTTTTCAGTAAGCATAATTCCATTTTCTAACATAGAATTATTTTTGGTAATCAAATCATCTAATCTAGCAATATTTTCATCATAAGGAGGTTCATCTTTTTGTTCTTTGAAAGGATTTTCCTTTGTTTTACTAGCTTCTTGAAATGAAATAGGAGCAATTTTTTTGTCTTTATCTTTTGTTGTGATATGCTTATTATAGATTTTTGAATAGGTATCTTCCAAAACACCTAAAAACTCTTCAAAATCACCTTCTAAAAAGAAACGATATTCAATTTCCACTCTGTTTCCTCTTGTATCAGTAACTACACATTTTGTCTCTGGGTGAAAATCTTGTGTTCGTGTATTTGGACGTTCGAAAAGAATTGTAGCTACTTCTCCACTTCTGCGTCTATATTTACGATGTTTTTGTCTTTCTATGAGTTCAATTTTTTTAATATCTTTCAAATCTACTCGTATAGAATCATTATTTGCTCCTCTTCGGATTTCTAAATATTTATTAGTCAAACGAATAGCTTTTATTTGTTTTGTCCAGTATTCTTTAACAAGTGGTATTAGAATAGAAACAGCTACAAAGCATAATAAAATTTTGAAAAAAAGAGGCATCCAAATCAT
The DNA here is from genome assembly GCF_037126285.1 of Bernardetia sp. MNP-M8. Lineage (NCBI taxonomy): Bacteria > Pseudomonadati > Bacteroidota > Cytophagia > Cytophagales > Bernardetiaceae > Bernardetia > Bernardetia sp. MNP-M8. Next base: position 1,808,385 of record NZ_CP147012.1, on the reverse strand, counting down.
GCTATATGCAAACGTAAGTCCCATGACGAGCTTTCCTATAAAAATATTGCTCATTGGACGCATTGTATCCAACTCATAAACAGCATCCTTTGCATAAGTAGATGTGTAAGGTGAGTTATAATCTGGAACATAAGGTTTCCTCTGATTTGTGTTAGAGGGTTTAAAATCATTTATAAAATCTTTCATACTATAATTTTTCTGTTACCTAAGTCTTGCATTAGCTATTGGCTAAAATTAGTTTAGGAGGTTTTTAAGGAAAAGGGCTTGTTTTATCTTAAAACTCATAATTTCTGTCTTTGTTAGTGTAGATACATCAACAAATACGTAATATTCTATTTTTTTTCTTAAAAATATATCTTGATTGAATCAATTTTATTCTTGTTTTATTTCAATACTTAATATAGTAATTTTTTTTCAAAAATGAATATTGCATTCTTCTTTTTTTGCAAAATAAATGTGTAAAGAGCCTATTAATAGGTACGCCACAATTGTAGTATAAGTTACTTCAAATCTATTTATAGTTCTTAAAATTCATTATTATTTTAAAACAACTTCTTCTTACAAAAAATCAATTCCAAAAAACAATGTTTTTTAATGTTCGTAAGAAGGGATAAACGAGCCACAAAAAAGCAATTCCATATTTTAAGATATTATTGATTCTCATTTTATCCAAAGATAAATTAAGAATAAAACCTATTAAAATACACAAAAAAGGATAAACAATAGCCAAAAAACGCTCTGCATCTATTTTCATTCCTGCCCTACTGAAAAGCATTCCGATTAGATAAACAAATGTTATCCAAAAAATAAATAGAATGAATTTTGAGTTTTTGTCAGTTTCTAATTTTACTTTTCTAATAAAAAAAATAAGAAATAATACTATTAGTAACGAAAGAATAGAAATTCGAATTTCTAAAGTAATAGAAGGAGGAAGAAACCAACGACTCAAAATATCTCCATAATTTATGCATTCTTCTGAAAACGTCCGTAGGGCAAGGTTATAAATCGTATCAAAATTTCCTTGTGTCTTGATTTTGGCATGAAACCACCACAAAAAAATAGGTAAAATAGAAGATAAGGAAAAATAAAGTAGAGGTTTGAAATACGGATTTTTCCATAAAATAGAATTTACAAACCCTTTGTTGTTTTTAAGTGTAAATGGAATCAGATAAAATAAAATTATTCCACTATTTATCCCAATCACAAAATAAAGTCCTGCATTTCGCATAGCACAAAAAAGAAAACCAAAAAAGCAGAATAAATAGATGGCTTTGGTAGGGATTTTATTATTCAGATTATCAACTAAATAATAAAACGCCCAAATACAGCCTATCAAAGAAAGTAAAAATGGAGGTTCTGACCAAACAAAATGATGAATAAGATAAAGAGGAGTAGCAGAAACAAAAGCTACAATAAGCCACCATTTTATACAGGTTTTTTGAAATAATTTATGAGTTAAATCAAAATAAAAGACATAAGTTGTCAAGATACAAAGTAGATTAAGAAAAATAGAATCTTTAAAAAGAATCAGTAAAAAAGGAAATCCTAAAGCCCAAGCAATATAAGGTTGAGAATTGGTCTGAATAAAATCGTTTTGTAAAATTAAGTTTTCAGCCGTTTTGAGATATTGAAGTGAATCGTGTGTTTTGGCTACTCCTTCTCCTTTATAGGTACTCCAAATTTGAAAAATAAGAATAATCAAAAACCCTGTTAGGAAGCGAGCTTTAGAGTTAGAAGCTAAATTTTTATAAAATGATTTTAAAAATAGTAAATTAGAAGGCATAGATATGAATAGAAAACAAGAGTGAAAATAACTCAACCAAACAAGATAAAAAACAATGCTGTAAAATACATTCCTTTTTTGTAAATTGCCTATCAAATTTAACCACTATAAACAACGAGTATTAAAAAATACAAACAAAAGTATTAACCAATACAAGTAGAGTATATTACTCTTTCTATATTAATTATGTCAGAAAAAACTACTGAAACAGTAAACGCATTAGAACTCAAAAAAATTGAGTTGGATTCACTTATCGATATTATAAAGTCTATCAATGGAAATATTGCTGAACAGGATTTGTACCGTACCTTTATGTTTACACTCCGTTCTTATCCCTATATTTCGAAAATGACTTTGTATGTTTTGGATGAAGATACAGAAGTAGATGCAAATAGAAATAAGTGGTTTAATAAAGAAAGTTTTGGTACGCTGGCAAATTATAGAGATGTACTTTTGCCTAATGAAATTTTAGATATTCATAAAGTTTCAGCTACTAATGAATTTAATCATTTAGCTCCTTTTAATGAATTTTGCTTTATTATTCCAATTCATCATAAAGATGAGGTTTTGGCGTATCTTTTCTTAGGAAGAGCTTATGATAATTTATTAGAAGAAGATTTGGATTTGCCTTTTATTCAAGCACTCAGTGATATTATTATTGTTGCTGTGGAGAATAAAAAGATGGCTAGAAAACAAAAAGTGCAGGAAGCATTTAATCGTCAATTAGAAATTGCTAGTGAAGTACAATCATTACTTCTACCAAAGCATTTGCCTAATGAAGAAAAGTTTAGTGTGGTGGCAAGCTATTATCCTCACCACAATGTAGGAGGAGATTATTATGATTATATTCAAATTAATGAAAATGAATTTTTACTTTGTGTAGCTGATGTTTCTGGAAAAGGTTTTCCTGCTGCTATTCTGATGTCAAATTTTCAAGCAGCCCTTCGTACAATGGCACGTCAAACAACAGATTTGAAAAAAATTGTAGAAGAACTCAATCATTTAATTATTCAAAATTCAGGTGGTGGACATTTTATTACAGCTTTCTTTTTTCTATATAATAAGAGTCAAAAAACGGCAGTTTATATCAATGCTGGTCATAATGCACCTATTTTGATGCTCAATGCTCATCAAGTTCAGCACTTAGAAGAAGGAACAACCATTTTAGGTACATTTGACAAACTTCCTTTTCTTTCTGTGGCAAATCTAAATGGATTAGATGATTTTTTAATTTTCTGTTATACAGACGGATTTACTGAAACGGCAGCCGAAGATGGAGAAGAATTTGGAGAAGAGAATCTATTAGAAGGAGTAAAAGAAAATTTTGACCATTCGCATCAAGAGCTTCATGAACGCTTATTTGATAAACTTCATCTTTTTAAAGGAAATACTCCTTATCCTGATGATATTACTTTGCTTTCTTGTAGAGTGAAAAGGTAAGTTTTAAACCCAACACTGATGAAACATTTTTTATTATTATTTTTATTTGTTTTATTTCCGTTTTATTTATATAGTCAAACAAAAACAATAGATAGCCTTTCAATAGAGCTAAAAAAGACAAATACAGAAGAAGAAAAAATTGATTTACTCAATAAGATAGGTTGGGCTTATTTTATGGTTGATACAGAAAAGTATGGAGAGTATGCTCAAAAAGCCTATCAAAAATCTTTGGAAATAAATTACACAGAAGGAGAAATAGTTTCACTTTCTCATCTAAGCTGGTTTTATCAGTTACGAGGACAAATTGATAAAGCCTTTGATTATGGTATTCAATCTGCTAAATTATTAGATTCTGCCAAAATTACTACATTACAAACTCGTGCTTGGGTATATCTTGTGGTAGGTGCAATTTATGATATACAAGGACAATATGATGTTGCTTTCCCTTACTATGAAAAATCATTAAAACTGTATAAAGAAGATGGAGATTTGTTGAGAGCTTCTTGGGTTCTACAAAATTTGGGAGCTGCTTATAGTGACAGAGAAGAATATAAAACTTCTTTGGATTATAATTATCAAGCAAAACAAATCTATGAAAAACTACAAGATTATAGTAGCATTGCAATGGTATGTGAGAATATAGCAACAGATTACATGTATTTAGGAAATTACGATTCTGCTGAATACTATGTGCAAAAAGGCTTAGAAACAATAGAAATAGTAAAAGAAAAGATTACAAAAAATAGTCTCCTATTGATTCAAACTGAATTGTACTTACTACAAAATAAAAATGAGCAAGCAAGAGATGTATTAAATCAAATAGCTTATTTTTTAGAAAATAATTATGATATAAACATAGCCTTACAGTATCATAGATTAGCAACTACATACAATGAGGCAGTTAAAGAGTATGAAAAAGCATTATTTCACGAACGTCAGCAACAAATATATACAGACTCCATAAATAATTTAGAAAGTCAAAAGGATGCTGCTCGTTTACAGGGAAATTTTGAAATAGAAAGAAAAGTAGCCCAAGAGAAAGAAGAGGAAGAAAAGAAAAGCCAACTATTAAAGGAAAAAATAGAAAGACAAAATATGCTTATCTATACAGGAATAACAATTATTCTCATAGTAATTATTGGATTTTTATATCTTCTCAAAACATTAAATGCTTCTGAAAATGTGCTTAAAGCAGGTTTGTTTTTCGTTTTGTTACTTCTCTTTGAGTTTATTCTTCTTTTGTTAGAGCCAAAAATAGAAGTATTATCTGCAGGAAATATTCTAATAAAACTCATTGCAAACTTAATTATTGCACTTCCAATTGTACCTTTACACAGTTGGCTAGAAAAAAAGTTGATGATTATTTTTATTGGAAAAAGTAAACAAGAAAATAAAACAGAGTAATCTTTATAAATTCGAATAAATAAACTAGATTATGTATTTTTGTGGATAGAATCAAAACTAGTCATTAAAAATATAAAAAGCCTTGACTGACAAAACACTAGCTCAATATCGCCAAATAATGGTTACGTGTAGGCAACTATTCGACCAAAAAAATAAAGATTATGGTACTTCATGGCGTATTTTGCGTCTTCCAAGTATTACAGATCAAATCTATATCAAAGCACAACGCATCCGAACTATTCAAGATAAAGGTTCACAAATGGTAGGTGATGATATTGCTTCAGAGTTTATTGGAATCATAAATTACTCTTTGATGGCTTTAATTCAAATTCAGCTTCGAAGTGATGCTCGCTTGGAGATTCCACTTAGAGAAGTAACAGAATATTATCAAAAACATTCGGAAGTTTCACAACAGCTCTTAAATCGTAAAAATCACGATTATGGAGAGGCTTGGCGTGTTATGCGAATTACCAGTATTACAGATATTATTTTGATGAAATTGCTTCGTATCAAACGCATTGAAGATAATCAAGGCAAAACATTGGTTTCAGAAGGTATTGATGCAGGATATAAGGATATGATAAACTATTCTGTTTTTGCTCTCATTTTGATGATGGAACAAAACCAAAACCAAGCAGGCAATTCGGTCAATATGCAAGAACAAAATGCCGATAAAAAATTACAAGAACAAAAATAAAACATGTTGTTAGTAAAATATCAACAACAGTAAAGAAAAATCAAAAAACGCTATGAAATTCCTCAACCAAATCATTTGTTTTATTGTAGGTGCATTATTTATTTTTTCAGGAGCTGTAAAAGCTATTGATCCTATCGGAACAGCTATCAAACTAGGTGAATACTTTGAAGTTTTTGCAACTGATGTGCCTTCTTTGCACGGTTTTTTTCATTTCCTTAATCAAAATGCAACTATTTTGGCTGTCATTTTTGTAGTTTCTGAGATAGTATTGGGGACAGCTCTTTTGATTGGTTTCAAACGAAAAATTACGGTTTGGCTTTTATTCTTGATGATTACCTTTTTTACCTTTCTGACTTTTTATTCAGCTTATTTTAATAAAGTAACTGACTGTGGTTGTTTTGGTGATTTTCTTCCTCTAAAGCCTTGGGAGTCTTTTACAAAAGATGTAGTTCTGTTTGTCTTGATTACAATTCTATTAGTTCAGGTAAAGAAATTAACTAATAAATCTAACTTTCTCACTTTTGTAGTTTTGAGTTCGATAACACTTCTTTCAGGTTTTTTGACTTATTATGCTATTGAATATGAAGCTCCTATTGATTTTAGAGCCTATGCAGTAGGTAAGAATATTTCTGAACAAATGAAATCTAAAGAGCCTGCTCGTTATATTTATGTAATGGAAAAGGATGGGCAAGAGTTTCGTATGGAAGAATATCCAACTGACCCTGCTTATAAATATGTGAGTAATGAACTTTTGAATGAAGCTGAAAGTAAACCTAAAATTACAGATTATAGTCTTTGGAATGACGAAGGAGATTTTACACAAGAATCTTTAACAGAAAAACGTATTTTTATTTTGGTTCAGAATGTAGCAAAAGGAAACTTTGATAAATTTGAGGAAATTAAGAAGTTGATTAATGAAACTACAGCTAAGAATGCAAATATAAAAGTAGCCATTCTTACTTCTGACACCCAAGAAGCTATTAATTCTTTTAAAACGAGTCAGAATATTAATTTTCCTTTTTATTATATTGATGCAACTGTTATCAAGACAATAGCTCGCTCAAATCCTGCACTTTGGATGCTCAATGAAGGAACTGTCATAGGAAAATATTCTCCTAATGAAACTCCTGAATCGCAAGAAGTATTAAGATTATTTGAATAACCACTTTATTAGTTATCATATGAAAAAGATATATAACCTTTTTGAGAAGCTATATGATAAGAAAATAGATCCTACTGGATTGGCTCTTTTTCGCATGTTTTTTGGTTTAGTTCTTTTGGGAGAAGTGGTACAAATATTTAATTTTAAATATTTGATTTTTATAAATCAAATGACTGTTGGTAAGGTATTTATTTTTGATGGTTTGTTATGGATTTGGTGTTTTAGTCTTCTTTTTCTTGTCATAGGTTTATTTACACGCTATGTGGCTATAGTTAGTTATGTTTGTTGTGTACTTATCTTTGGAACATCTTTAATAGCTAGTTATCATGCAGATTATATATACATAGGAGTTAGTTTTTTATTGATTTTTACTTCATCATCTGAAACTCTATCAGTAGATAGCTTTATTAAAGCTTATAAAAGTAAAATAAAAAATCAACCTGTTTTCATTAGTGATATTTCAGTCCTTAATTATTTTTCTATTGTTTTGGTGGGTATAGGTTTTATATATTTTGATTCAATTTTTCATAAATTAGCTTCTGTAACTTGGACTACTGGATTGGGAGTATGGAAACCTGCATCCTTGCCCCAATTTACATTTTTAGATTTAAACTGGTTAATGAACCAAAAATATATAATAGTTTTTTTGAGCTATTTAACGTTATTTTTAGAGTTCATATTTATATTTATATTTTGGAATAAGAAAGCTCGGTTACCTATTTTTATTGTGGGTTTAGGTTTACATATAGGTATTTTTATTACTTTTCCAATTCCTGGGTTTGCCTTAACTATGATAGCTTTATATATATTATTAATACCTTTACATTTTATCAAAAAAATTAATACATCTTATAAGGCTTTTTTGAATAGAATATTTGGACAAACAACAGAACAGCAAATTAGAGATAATTTACAGATTCCACTATTCAAAAAAATACATATTTATGCTATTATTACCTATTTTGTGCTAATTATGAGTTTACAGTTGGGAGTAATCTATCGTTCTCCACTTGTCAAAAAGGTTGTAATCAATAATGGTTGGACAGTTTCTTTTCCAAACAAGGTTTTTGCTAAAATCTCTTCAAACATAAGTCCTTTAATAAGTCAAGGTTTCTTTGGTATAGTTAGTCATAGTGTATTTCTTGATTTTCATTATACAGGATATAATCATATTATAGCAATAACTTATATTGAAAAAAATGGATCAGAAACTTGGCTACCTATTACTAACCCTCAAGGACAAGCTTCTTGGTATAATGTAGGGAGAAATTGGACATATATTGGTTTTGGTATGGTCGGTCCTCAAGTAGATTCTACAGCTCTTTCTAATGGTATAAAACGCTTTACAGAATTTTATGCTGTGAAAAATGATATTGACTTAGAGGATGCTACATTCAAAGTCAAAGTTAAAAAAATCGATATTCCGATGGAATGGGAAAAAGACTTTCTTAAGACCCAAATGGCACAACCATGGCAAGATGTAAGTGAAGCAAAATGGATAGATGGTAAATATTTTATCGATCTTCCAGATATAGAATCTCTATAAAAAAAAGTAATAAAAATACCTTATCAGTCTGATAAGGTATTTTTATTACTTTTTTTATTGTTTAGCAGAAAAACTTAACTTTATACCAAAAAATAATCTAGAAACTCAAATAAAGAATCTTATAGTTGATGAAAAAGACAATTAGTATACTAGTTACTGGAATAGGAGGAAATGTTGGACAAGGCATTTTGAGAAATATACAGGCTTACGCAAAAGAAAATGAGCAATTTATTTTTCGTATTATAGGTATAAACGTAATACCCATTTCGGCTGGAAATCATCTCTGTGATAAAACCTATGAAATAGAATATGCTTATGATGAAAATTATATTCCTTCAATTATTGCTATTTGTGAGACTGAAAAGATAGATGTTGTTTTTCCCAGTACAGATTATGAAGTTTATTATTTGAGTAAAAATGCTCATAAATTACCTAAAATGGCTGTTTCTCCTACAGAAACAAATGAAGTTTTTTTAGATAAATACAAAACATGGGAGTTTTTCGCCAAACATCAAATTCCTTTTGCTCATTCCTATTTACCTTCTACCTATCCAGAAAACGCTTTTCAATCCTATATACTCAAGCCAAAAGAAGGAAGAGGTTCAAGAGGAATACATATTAATCCTAAGAATATAAAAGATTTTAGTGATGACTATATGGTTCAAGAGTTATGGACAGGAAAAGAAATTACTTGTGCCTTCTATGTTACTCGCCAACAAAAATTGCATGGATTTATTACCTTTGAAAGAGAATTGCAAAGTGGAGCAACTGCTTTTTGTGAAGTGATACAAAAATATGATTCAGAATTAGAGAAAATCATTAAAAAAATGATGCTTCATTTAAAAATTGTAGGTTCTTGTAATATTCAAGCTATTGTTACTGAAGAAGGAAAAATTATGCCTTTCGAAATCAATGGAAGAATATCAGGAACAAATTCTATACGCTCACAATTTGGATTTAAAGACATAGAATACATACTAGAAGAATATGTTTTTGATAAAGAACCGACTGTTCCCAAAATTACAAAAGGAAGTGCAATACGTATTTTGATGGATATTATTTATCCAAATTCAGAACTGAAAGAACCTAAAAACAATCAAACAGACCATTTTATTTATTAAAAAATGCCTTACAATTATATATTTTTTGATGTTGCTAATACACTACTTCAAAAACCTCAACTATTTGCAAAAATACATCAAGTATTAGTAGAACACGGCTATGAAATAGATATTCATTATCTGAAACGTATTCATAAACTTCTTAGTGAAACTATTATTTTTCCTGACAAAACATCTAAAGAATTTTATCATCATTTCAATACAGAGTTACTGTATGCTGTAGGCATTTTACCAAACTTCAAACTCTTAGAAGATATTTTTGCTGCCTGTACCTATATGGAATGGCAACCGTTTGATGATACAGATTTTCTCAATCAAATTACTATACCAACAGGTATTATTTCAAATTGGGATATATCTTTAGAGTCAAAATTAAAATCTTACTTTAATCGTGATTTTTTTGAAATTTATGGTTCACAAAAAGAAGGAATTAAAAAACCAGCTTTAGATTTTTATAAAAAAGCCATCAAAAACCTAGACTGCCCTGCTAACCAAATTCTTTATGTGGGAGATTCTATAAAATTAGATACAGAGCCAGCTCGTAAACTAGGAATAGAAGCCATTCTGATTGATAGAGAAAATGTATTTCCATATTATAAAGAACCTAAAATTAATTCATTACATCAACTTTCTACATTTTTAGATTGATTCATTTTTAGATTATGTTAAAAGACAAATTACTTTCTTTAGTTGTTCCTGTATATTTTGAAGAAGAATGTATCAAACAATTTATCACTGAAACTACGAAAGTATTAGAAGAGCATTCTATCAATTACGAAATCATTTTTGTTGATGATGGAAGTAAAGATAATACAGTAGAATTGATAAAAACACAAGCTCTAAATAATACAAACCTCAAATTAGTAGAATTTTCATACAATCATGGCAAACAAGCAGCACTTACGGCAGGAATAACCTATGCTAAGGGAGATTATTTGCTAATGATGGATCCAGATTTACAAGACCCTCCTATAGAAATCCCTAACTTTATAAGAAAAATTGAAGAGGGATATGATTTGGTGTTTGGTGTACGTAAGGAGAAAAAAGACAATATTATAAATGTGATTTTTTCTAAACTTTTTTGGTGGATTTTAGAACATTTTACAGGGCTTAATCTACCTAGAGGTTTAGCTGTTATGCGTATTTTTAATCGTCGCTTTACAAATCAGTTTTTAAAATACAATGAGTCTAGCAGATTTATAGAAGGAATGTTTATGCATGTTGGAATGAAACAAACTACAATTACCATCGAACAAAGAGAACGCTTTGCAGGAGTCAGTAAATTTAACTTTAGCCGAAAACTCAACCTAGCCTTTGATGCTATTTTAGATTTTTCAGACCTTCCTCTCAAAAATATTATTCGTATAGGTTCTTATATGGTTATGTTTGGATTCTTTGCAGCTTTTTTTATTATTGTTGCCAAACTTCTTCTCATTGACTTTCAAATGGGGTGGGCTTCTATTATGGTCTCTATGCTCATTGGGTTTGGTGTTCAATTAATAATGGTAGGAATTGTTGGGGTTTATGTAGGTAAGATATATAAACAAGTCAAACAAAGACCTCTCTACTCAGTCAAAACAGTTACTAATTTAGAAGAAAAATGAAAATAAAGTTAGCCATTATTGGAGCAGGAGACTTAGGACAACTTATTGCACATCACGCTAAATCCTGTAATTTTGAAGTAGTCGGTTTTTATGATGATTTTCAAACTAGTGAAAATGCTGCCGATAAATTTACTCTTTTAGGCAAAATTTCTGATATAGAAAACGATTTTAAAGTAAATAAGTTTGATGAAATTAGTATTGCCATAGGCTACAAACATCTTAAATTTAAAGAGCAAATACTTCAAAAACTATTGTCTGAGAATATTCCCTTAGCTTCTATTATTCATCCTTCTGCCTATGTAGATTCTAGTGTGAAAATAGGTAAAGGAGTTGTTATTTTGCCTCATGTGACTGTGGATGCTGGTTGTAAGATAGGTAATGGTGTTTTACTTAATACAGCTGTTTGTATTGCCCATGATACTGAAATAGAAATATGTTGTTTTGTTGCTCCTTCGGCAGCTTTAGCAGGGTTTATCAAAATAGAAAAGAGATGTTTTATAGGAATTAATAGTACTATTATAGATAATATTTCTGTTTGTCAAGATACACAAATTGGAGCAGGTTCTGTTGTTACTAAATCCATTACAGATAAAGGTCTGTATGTAGGAGTACCTGCTAAAAAAATAAAATCATAAAACAACAATAAAAATAATGGATAATAATAAAGAAGGACGAATTTTTTTTAAAGGACTAAATGAACTTAGGGCTATTGCAGCATTAGCAGTTGTTTTTCATCATATTGAACTTTATAAACGAATGGGAGATTTGCCATCCCTCTTGGATATTACTTATTTTTCTTATTTTATATCTACAATAGGTAAAAATGGAGTTTATTTATTCTTTGTTTTGAGTGGTTTTTTAATTACTTATTTATTATTTGCAGAGCAAGAAAGATACGATAAGATAAATGTAAAAGATTTTTACGTACGAAGAGTGCTTCGTATTTGGCCTCTTTATTATATGATTGTTTTTTTATCTTTTTTTATTGTACCTCTGCTTCCCGATTTGCTTCCCTTCTTAAATGGCGAAACAAGTTATATGAATAGAATAAATATCATTTCTGATTCTTTTTATTTCAAATTAGGTCTTTTTTTAGTGTTCTTTTCTCATATTGCTCTATCATCTGGATATTATATAGCAGGAGCATCTCAAACTTGGTCGGTTAGTGTAGAAGAACAATTTTATCTTTTTTGGCCTATTTTATTGAAAGTATTTAAGAAAAATATAATCTATGTTGCCATAAGTATTATTGTCTTTAGACCATTAGGAGTAAAACTTTTAAATTATTTAGTAAACCATTATCCTATATTTGATTTCAAACTATTTCAATATCTACTAATTTATTTTGAAACATTTCCTGTGCATTTTATGTGTGTAGGAGCTTTATTTGCCTATCTATTTTATTATCATAAAGAAATTGTTCTTAAACTATTCAGCTATAAAATTATTGTCTTTGGACTCTATATCTCAACAGGTATATTACTTTTTTATCCTATTCGTATTCTGCATCACGGACTTCCTGTATTATTTGGAGGAATAATACTTCATGTAATTACAGCAAAAGGAGTATTAGAAAATCAAAAAACAATTTTGAATTTTTTGGGTAAAATTTCTTACGGTATCTATATGTATCATCCTATCATAATGTTTTTATGTTTTGGTTTAATAAACTCATTAGGTATTCAAAATTTAGTTTTATATAATATTTTGGTTTATTCTTCAATTATTTTTCTAACTATTGGAATAAGTTATTTGTCGTATACTTATTTTGAAAAATACTTTTTAAGTTTCAAACATAAATTTTCTAAAGTAAAAAGTGGAGAGAACTAAAAAACAAATCTATTTTGTGTCTTTTTTGAAATAAAGTTTATAAGTTTACATAAATAGCATCAGTAAATTTATTTGTCTGTAATATCTTTATCTTACTCATTTAATTATGAACCCTACAACTTTCAATAAACCTTATATGACAGGTAAAGAAACGGAGTATATTCGTCAATCTGTCGAAAGTAAGAAAATCTCTGGAGATGGTATGTTTACTAAAAAAAGCCATCAATTTTTTGAAGAAAAATATGGCTTCAAAAAGTGTTTACTGACCACCTCTTGTACAGACGCACTAGAAATGGCAGCTCTGCTTATTGATTTGAAAGAAGGAGATGAGGTTATTATGCCTTCTTATACATTTGTTTCTACTTCAAATGCCTTTGTTTTGCGTGGTGCAAAAATTGTTTTTGCAGATAGTGAAAAAGACACACCAAATATTGATGCTGATAAAATAGAAGAACTCATTACTGAAAAAACAAAAGCAATTGTAGTTGTTCATTATGCAGGAATGGCTTGTGATATGGACAAAATAATGTCAATTGCAAACAAACACAATCTTTTTGTTATTGAAGATGCAGCGCAGGCTGTAGATAGTTTTTATAATACAAAACCTCTTGGAAGTATCGGACATTTAGCTGCTTTTTCTTTTCATGAAACTAAAAATATTATTTCAGGAGAAGGTGGAATGTTAGTCATCAATGATGATAGATTTATCAAACGAGCTGAAATTATTAGAGAAAAAGGAACAAATCGTTCTGCTTTCTTTAGAGGAGAGATAGATAAATATGGTTGGGTAGATATTGGTTCTTCCTTTTTGCCTTCTGATATTATTGCAGCTTTTTTGTATGCACAGTTAGAAAATTTGGAAGATATTCAAAAACGTAGAACTGATATTTGGAATAAATATTATGAAGGGTTGAAAGAGTTAGATAAAAAAGGAGTAGTCAAAATTCCTCAAATTCCTAACTATGCGACCAATAATGCACATATGTTTTATTTAGTTTGCAAGAATATTGAAGAACGTTCTGCACTAATTTCAAAGTTAAAACAAAATGATATATATGCTGTTTTTCATTATTTATCTTTACACAAATCTCCTTTTTATGGAGACAAACACGATGGAAGAGAACTTCCAAACTGTGATAAATATGCAAACTGTTTGGTTCGTCTTCCATTTTATTACGAATTGAAAGAAGAAGAAATACAAAGAGTAATCAATACAATATCAGAATTTTATTCTTAGAGAAATAGATATTTTCAATAAAAAAGCCGTTTTATTATTCCACAAAAGAATAACAAAACGGCTTTTTTACCTAAAAATTTATTTCTTAAAGGCAACTTTCAGACTTACCAAAAGCATCACAATAGCAAAAGCTGCAATTGCTCCACCCCAAAACCAGTAAGGTAAAATAAGAAGATTGGCAATAGCTTGTGTATCTGAAACGCCCAATGAACCAGCATTGTCACTAAACATATAATCTAAACTTACAAAAGCACTTGCCCAAGCCTGTACTCCCAAAAACTGAACTACAAAAGGTTTATATGAGTGAGGTAATTTGAAAGCACAAGCCATAATAACAGCTCCCCAAAGCCCCACAGCAACAACTCCAAAAATAGAGCGAACCCAAATAACAACAGATAAAAGCAGAACTGCACCCAAAATACTCATAGCTATTTTTGCACCTTTTTGAGTACGACCAGCCATAATCAAAATAGCACCAACAATAGGAGGTGACATAAGTCCAGCAGCAGCTACCCAAGCCCTAGACATTATACCAGAAGTAGCTGTATAAGCTACTCCCGAGCCATTTGGAAACATATCTAAGTGAGAAAATTTCCCACCCCAAATAAGACCCATAAGTCCGTGTCCCATTTCGTGAAACCAAGTACCCAAAATTAAAAAAGGATAACTTATATATTGTCCATAAGGAACATTAAAAAGAACGACTGTAATAACAGCAGCGATTAAAAGTCCTGTAAGTGAACTGTGTTGAGCAGCTTGAGAATTTTTGGATGATAAAGAAGTATAATCTTTGTCTAAGGCTGAATTTTTCATGTATTTAATTTATAAAGTTTAAAACTGTATGCTTGCCACTTTGCTTAACAATGTATGGTATAATTTACGAAAAAAATAGGTAAAAAGTTGGAAAGTACAACTAGGTGTTTTAATTCCTAACGTTTTTTTTGAGGATTTTGTGTTTTTTTATACTTTCCTTGTTGATAAGAAATGAAATATTTCTTGATAGACTGCTAGAGAATTTATAATTTTATTGAACAGAATTTTATTTTTTAAGTAACTTGCCTTATCATTTTTATCCTACCAAATCCTTAATCCTACTATTAAATGAACACACTTACTCCACTTCAAGAACGAAAAGCTAGACGCATGTTTGAAGTTTTTGATATGAATAATGATGGAACTGTCGAAAGAAATGATTTTACTTTGATTTTAAATAAACTAGCTGAAGTTGTTCCTTTTTCTCGGCAGTCAGAAACCTATCGTGGACTCAACTATCTCTATCAAAATCGTTGGAAAAAGATGCTTTTTTTTGCTGATAGTGATAAAAATGAACAAATTAGTATAGATGAATGGGTCGCCTATTGCAATTCATTGATAGAAAAAGACTCGTATGAAGAAGATATTTTACCTATTACTTGTTATGTAATTCGTCTTTTTGCAGACCAAAATAAAAAAGAAGATTTTAAGATAGATGTATCTGTTTTTGAGAAATTTTTTGGAGCTTATGGAATTGATAAAGAGCTTGCTCAACAAACATTTGAGAAATTAGATATAAATAAAAAAGGATATTTAACAGAAGAACAAATAACAAATTATTGGAGAGAATTTTATGAAAGTAATGATGAAAATGCGTTAGGAAATTGGTTTTTTGGAAAATATTAGACTATAGAAATTAGATTGAAATTCATTTATAATTAATCACTGACCATTAATAATTAAAGAAATTGATAACACAAGTAGAAAATCCAGTTTTAGAAATACACGATCTTACAGTTAGCTATGAGCGCAAGCCTGTTCTTTGGGACATCGATTTGAGCATCCCAAAAGGTTCTTTAGTAGGAATAATTGGTCCTAATGGAGCAGGAAAATCAACACTCATAAAAGCTGTCATGGGACTTTTGCCATTGAGTAGTGGTTATGTAAAACTTATGGACAAAAATCTTGATGAGGTAAGAGACAAAATAAGTTATGTTCCTCAACGAGAATCAGTAGATTGGGATTTCCCAATTTCTGTTTTTGAGGTAGTCTTGATGGGACGTTATGGTAAAATGGGTTTGATGCGTCGTCCTTCTAAAAAAGATAAAGAAATTGCTTTGCACTCTTTGGAACAGGTCGGAATGAGTGCTTTTGCTTCTCGCCAAATTTCACAACTTTCTGGAGGACAACAGCAACGAGTTTTTTTGGCTAGAGCTTTGGCACAAGAAGCAGATTTGTATTTGATGGATGAGCCTTTTGTGGGAGTAGATGCAGCTACTGAGTCAGCTATTATTACCCTTTTGAGAGAAATGAGAGAAGCAGGCAAAACAGTTATTGTTGTTCATCACGATTTGCAATCAGCAGCCGAATATTTTGATTGGGTGGTACTTCTCAATATGCGTTTGGTAGCTAGTGGACAAACAAAAACAACACTTACAAAAGCTCTTTTAGAAGAAACGTATGGAGGAAGACTGACCGTTTTGTCCGAAGTAGGCGATTTATTAAAGAAAGCACAATTTCCTTCAAGGGAAGATTAATTCAATTTTTAAAATTTCATAAAAATTATGCAAATCCTTTTTATTTCAGACACACATGGAGAACATGAAAGCCTTAAACTGCCAAAATTAGATGTAACAGATGCAGAAAGTACGATGCTAATTCATACAGGCGATATTAGCAAGAGAGGAAAAGAAGATGAAATTATAGATTTTTTGAACTGGTTTGAAGTCCAAGATTACACCTACAAAATTTTTATAGCTGGAAATCACGATTTTTTATTTGAAATGAATCCTACTTTAGCCGAATCATTTATTCCTGATAATTGTATTTATCTCAATAATTCTTCTGTCGAAATAGAAGGAATCAAAATTTGGGGTTCGCCCATTACGCCTCGTTTTTATGATTGGGCTTTCAACTGTGATAGAGGTGAAAAAATAAGAAAACACTGGCAGCAAATTCCCAATGATACAGATATTTTGCTTACTCACGGACCTGCTTATGGAATTTTAGATCAAACGATAAACGGTTTGCAAGTGGGTTGTGAAGAACTTATCGGATTTGTAGAAAAAATAAAACCCAAAATTCACGCTTTTGGGCATATTCATGAAGCATACGGAAAATCAAATAATTCTGATACCCTATTTATAAATGCTAGTGTTTTAGATATACGTTACAAACTTACAAATCAGTCTATTTTGATAGATTGGAAAGAGTTATAAATTAATATATGATTTATTACAATAAAATTTACATAAAAAAGAAAATGATTATATTGGTATTTCAAATAAAAATAGATATTCAAAATTATCATAAAACAGTAGAGTGAATCCGATTATAGAAAAAGCTTTAGGTTGTCTTGAAAATGCTAATTATGCAGGTTATTTTGATGAAATTGATAAAATTTCTATTCCAAAATCTCTCAAAACAATCTATGCTACTTATAAAGGGAAGTTTATAGCAGGAAAAGATGAGTGGAATTTTGACCAACAATTAAGAGCTTTTTCATCAGAACTAAACAAGCAACTTGAAGAAAATCAGCAGATAGATATTAGAAAAAATACACAGCAACCAAAAGAAAAAATGAATACTACTCATAACTTTACTACGTCTGACCTGCACGAACAAACCTATGTTTTTCTTTTTGGAACAAGTAAGTATGCAGAAGACTCAGAGCTTTCTCAAATGCTCAATGTAGAGGTAAATCTAAAGCAGCTTTATGAAGTCTTTACAAAAGAACAAGGGATAAAAAAAGAAAATATACGCTCATTTTTGAATCAAACAGGAGACGATATAAAACATGAGTTATGTACAATTTTAGAAGAAATCTCTCCGAAATCTACTTTTATATTTTATTTTGCAGGACATGGTGTGCTAGGAGAAAAAGACCATAAATTATATTTTACAACACCAAAAAGTCGTACAAAAACTATTCAAGGAACAGGTATTTTAGCTTCTTCAATCAGAGAGATAATCAGTAATTATCGAATTGATAGAAAAATAATTATTTTGGACTGTTGTTTTAGTGGAGATTTCAATAATAAAATGGCTTCTATTGAGCAAACAGTAAGAATAGAAATTAGTAGTTTAGCAGAAAAAATAAAAGGTTATTTTGTGATAACTTCTTCTGAACGAACCAAAACATCTTTATTCGATTCAAAAAATCCCAATCGTCCTACTTACTTTACAGAAAGTATTATCCAAACGCTTAAAGAAGGAATAAAAGGAAAAGAAGGTTTTCTAACTACTTCAGATGTTTATGAAAATATAAAATATCTTTACCAAGAAAGTGAAATTGATTTGCCAAGACCTACACACAGAGCAGATAATGAAGGCGACAATATTATTTTTGCAATCAACAGAAACAATCAAAGTAAACCACAAGAAACTAAGACAAATACAAACGACTCTGCAAAGGTAGAAGAGGAACAAATAATTTCAGAAACTAAAAGAGAAGTAGAAATGCCTCAAGTAAACAAGAAAGAATTGAAAAATGATTTGTCAGAAGACATAGGTTTATTCTTCGAAAAAATGGAAAATATTGTAGATGGTGATTTGGATAAAGAAAATAGTTTATTGCAAAAGAAAAACAAACTCAAACGATTGAAAAAAGATTTTAAAGATGAGCTTATTACTAAGGAAGCCTATGATATAGGTTGTACTAAAGTAGAGCGATATTTATTAGAAATGATTGATGAATTAAACTAGATTTTACTGATGAACAAGCAAGAAAAAAACAAACTTAAAGAGTTATTTTCTGATGATACAAAAGCATTTTTCAAGTATATGCAAGAAATACTAGAAAACGAGGATACTTTTTTCAATACTTTATTAAGTCAAAAAAATAAATGGAAAAGAAGTAGAAAAGAGTTTAAAAAAGAGGAATTGACTAAAGAAGAATACAATAAGTATTTCTCAAAAATAGAAGATAATATATTCGACTTAATTGATGAGTTTGCTGAATATTCAGTAGCCATGAAAGAAGAAGAAATACATAATGAAGAAGATGGAATAACAACAGAAGAGTTGTTCGAAATCATAGCAACCATAAACTTTGAAAACCAAGAAAAAATTTTTAAAAGTTTTATTCGTTACAGAAAATTTGCTACCTTTTTTATTCGTGGTAAAGAAAATTGTGGACAGGAATGGCTTATTCATCAACTAGCTGAACAAAACTTTCCCAAAGGGATAAAAATAAATATTGGTTCACTTAGTCAAATTACCTTAGAAATAATTATCGAAGAACTACAAAAATATGCAAAAGCGACATTCAAAGAAGGTATCAAGTATGAAAACAGTACAAAGCTACAAATGATAGCTGAAAAGTTGTCTAATCAAAAAAAGGAAGACCATTATATAGTTATAGACTGTTCTCACGGTTTTGTTACTACTGAAGAGTTTTGTGTTTTTTATGAAAATTTCATTTCTCATATTACTCCTCGTGCAGCAAGTGAGCTAGAAGCTAAAGTTATATTATTTCTAAAAGATTCGACAGATACTTCTTATCAAATATCAGAACAAATCAATTATTGGTGTTGTGAAACTGGAAAAGACGACACTAAGTTTGATGCTGATTGGCAAAAAAATATTACTAAACCTTATATCATAGATTTGCATAGAATAGAAGCATTTGATACAAATCTTTTATGGAATTGGCGTAGAAATAAAATTACAGAGATTTCTATTAAACAAAAATTAAAAAACAAAGAAACCATAGAAAGGCTTCTGAAAGAAGAGTATGAAAATGGCAATCCAAAAAAGATAATCGATGATATTTGCAGCTTAATTAACTATACCTACTAATGAAAAAAACTCTAAACTACACAGGCGAAACCCTAAAAGAGAAAAAAATACCTCTAGAAAATGGAAAAATAATCGACGTTTATCTTCCTTCTCCAGAACTCATAAAAGCTGTTCATTTGGCTTTTCAAGTAAACCGTCCTTTGCTCATTATGGGCGAACCAGGGTGTGGCAAAACTCGTCTTGCCGAAGCTGTGGCGTATGAACTACATGGCGAAAAGATGTACGACCATTTTTTTACGTGGAACATAAAATCTACCACAAAAGCACAAGATGGAATTTATGAAGTAGATACACTTGAAAGAATGTACGATGCCAATGTAAAAGACCTCAAAAAGATTGATAAATACATCAATTATGGAAAACTGGCAGACGCTTTTCAAACAGAACCCCACAACGACCAACCTAATATTTTATTGATTGATGAGATTGATAAAGCTGATATTGATTTTCCAAACGATTTGCTTTTAGAACTAGACAAAAAAGAGTTTGAAGTCAAAGAATTAGAGAAAACAATAAAAGCCACAAGCAATATTTTGATTTTCATTACTAGCAATGAAGAAAAGGAGTTACCTCCTGCATTTTTGAGACGTTGTTTGTTTCATTTTATTAAATTTCCTAATAAAGAAGACCTAGAAAAAATTGTTCTTGCTCATTATGGAGCTTTGAAGGAATACAAACATTTTGAAAAAGCTCTTGATACGTTTGTAGAACTCAATACAGAAATAGACGATAAAAAACCTTCTACTAGCGAACTGATAGATTGGTTTAAGATGATAAGTTATTATAATTCTATTAGAGATAATGAAGGACTTAGCGACCAGCAAAAACTTTTGATAGAAGAATTAGAAAAATTTGAGGGAGACAATGATATGATTCCATACAGTCAGATTTTACTCAAAACAGTAGAAAGTAGAAACAAATACAAAGAAAATGAATAGCCAAAACGATGATTTGCCTTTATATAATACTTTCATTTCCCTCAAAAAAAATGGTTTTGATTTGGGAATAGAAGAGTATTATGTCTTGATTGATGCGCTACATAGTGGTTTTCGGTTTGATGCTACAAAATCTCATTTTGATAAAGAGAATTTGTATTTACTAGCAAAAACAATTTGGCTCAAACCAACTCAAAGTAAATACGAGTTCGAACAGGTTTTTAGAGATACATTTGATGAAGCTGGTAAATCTTCTGAAAATAAAGAGAAAGAAGAAAATAAAAATCCTATAAAAAATGAGTTTCCAAAAGATAAACCAAGCAAAGAAGAAGCAAAGCAAGACACAGAAATCAAGACAAATGATCAAAAAGAACATCTAATAAAATTCATTTTAGGAAACACAGATGAAAACAGTCAGAAAAGCAGTTTTGATACAGAAAGTAAACAACCTAAACGCAATTTTTTGTTTACAGAAAACTATTTTGATATTAGCCAAAGGCAGATAAAACAGAGTTTTCGAAGTCTGCCTATCTTTCAACCTTCTTCTGCTTCTCATCAAATAAATATTGAGGCTACGCTGCACCATTGGGCAAAAAAAGGCTTTTTTGAGAAACCTATTTTTCATAGAAAAAGAAGTTTGTACAATAATGTTGTTTTGCTAACTGATAATAAAGGTTCGATGTTATCTTTCGAACTGCTTGGCGATATGTTACATACTGCGCTTTCAGAGGCTTTTGAGGTGCAGACGAACAAAAAGAAAATGGATTATGAGCAGTATTTTTTTTATAATGTTCCTCAAAAATATTTCTATGAAGATAAAGTTCATATAAAAGCCAAAGAAACATACAAACTCTTTAAGCAAATCAAGCGCAAAAAATCACTTGTTTTGATTTATAGCGATGCAGGTGCAGCAGCAGGAGGAAATTCTGACGGACGTTTTAAGCCTACTTTGCGTTTTTTGTTGCAGCTAAAAAAAGTAGCACATCAGATTGTATGGCTCAATCCTTTACCAAAAGAGCGATGGAACAAAACGACAGCCAAACGAATTAGCCGTTTTATGGATATGTACAGTTTGGCAGATAGCACAGAAGGCAACGAAAAGGCACACCGAAACTTACAAAAGGCGATTCATACGCTCAAAGGCAAACAGCACAAAAAAGACTAACAGACTATGGACACACAACAAAATCAGACAACAATAGAAAGAAGAATACATCTTTTTAAACAGAAAGCAGGAAAAAATGCAGCAGTCTATCAAGATTTTCTAGTTTTGATAGCTCAACCCTTGCTTTTTTCTACTGATTTTCTCTATAAGTTGTGGCTAAATTTTAAAGGCTACCACCAAAAAGACCCCAAAGAACAGCCTTCTTATTTGGTAGTTTCTGATTTTATTTTGTCGAGTTTGTGTCAGCCGATTGGTACGGATTTGTTTCGTATGGAAGAGGATATTCGTGAGTATATTTTACTTCAAACGACAAAGGAAATAAGGCAAGATGTAGCTTTATTTATAGAAGAATATGCGTTGAGAAACAAAAGCAATCTTAGTAAAAATATTTTTGAGATACATAGTTTGTTTGCAGAAGGCATTTTGCGACCTAAAGAAATGGAAAAGAAAATCATAGAAAAGCTAAAAAGTGAAGCCAAACCAAACGAAAAAGCAAATTATTTAAGTCTATATTTCAATTCCCCTTCTTTTGACGGAAATGGAAGTCAAAAAGCAGGAATTTCTTTGGTTCGTGTGGATAATCCTAATGAAGAGAATGTTTTGAAACTTGGGTATTTGCCGAAGGGGATTGAGGAGAATTTGGAAAAATATGAAGGAATAAATGTAGAAAAGATTGAAAAAACTTTATTAGATGAAAGAATCGAAGAAAATTTAGCTACAAAAGATACTTCTTTAGATTTATCTGCTTTTGATATTGACGAAATAAGTAGAATATCAAAAATTTTTAATTGTAGCTATTTAGAAGAGCTTTATTTACAGCACAATTATATTTCAGATATTTCTTTCCTATCAAATTTAAAGAACTTGGAGATACTGGATTTATTCGGTAATAGTGTTTCAGACATTTTTTCTTTATCGGAGTTAAAAAAAATAGCAATTTTAGTTATTAGTAATAATCAAGTTTCAGATATCTCTCCTTTATCGGATTTGAATCAGTTGAAAGAGCTTGACTTGGACGGTAATAGGATTTCAGATATTTCTTTCTTATCAAACTTAAAACAGTTACAAGGACTTCAACTATTTGATAATCAAATTTCAGATATTTCCTCTTTAGCTAAATTGCAAAGTTTAAAAGTTTTAGATATTAGTAACAATCAAATTTCAGATATTTCTTCTTTATCAGAATTAAAAAATATAAAAAAACTTCATTTAGATAATAATGATATTTCAAATATTTCTCCATTATTAGAATTACCAAACCTCAAAGAACTTTATTTAAAAGGAAATCCAATAGAAAACATACCTAAAGAAATATATGATTTTGATGGAAATTGTCTTGAAGTAGTGAGAGAGTATTTTGAGAATACTTTGATGGGGCAAATGGATGAAGAATTTGAGAAATTCAGAATCGATATGGAAAATGATTGGAAAAAAATAGTAGAGAATAAAGTTCAAGAATTAAAAGAATACGCTAAACAGGGAAGCATGGAAAAAGTATTCGATTATTTGGATTTATATTTTAATAAGAATCCTCAAGTTCAATATGCTACCCTAAAGAAAGAATTTATGACAGCATCTTCTTCTTACTTTACAACATTAGAACGTTTAATAGTTTTTTTGAATAGTGAAATAGTGAAGGAAGCAATAAGTTTTATTGAGCAAGAACAGGCAATAGAGGAATTAAATAAACCAGTAGATATAAAATCTTATGGGACACAAAAGGAAATTCAAGGATTAGAAAAAGCTATTGAAATGCTTGAAGAGAAAAGAACCTTTCTTAGACAAGAATTAGTGATAGCTCAAAACGCAGCGATTAAGTTTGATTTCGCACAAAAACTTAAAGATTTAGAAAAAGAAATTGAAGCTTACAGGAAGAAATTAGAAAGTCTAGTCTATACTCCGTCAGTTTTTATTTCCTACAATAACAAAGACAAGGGTTTAGTCACTAAAATAAAAGAAGAGTTAAGAGAAAATGATGTTTTGATAGATTCTGAAACTATGAAAGTAGGAGAGGATATAAAAATATTTATTGAAAGAAGTGTAAAAGAAAGTGATTATGTACTTGTTTTAGTTTCTCAAAATAGTTTGCTTTCATCTTGGATAACAATAGAAAGTTTTCTTGTTTTTAATGAAAAGACATTTGGTAAAAAACTCATTCCACTTTATGAAGATGATTCATTTTTTAGTGATGATTTTTTAAAAGAGGGTATATTGCAAGTCAAAAGAAAGAAAGAAAAAATAGAGGAAGAAATAAGAGAATGCCAAAACCAAAATGTTGGTACTGAACATTTACAAGAAGAGTATGAACGTTATGTAAAACTGGAAAATAATCTACCAAATATCATTGAGAGTTTAAGAAATTTTATTAGTATTGATATAAGCAAAGAAAACTTTGAAATGGGAATGCGACAATTAGTTGGTGCTATAATTTCAAGTGACCATCAAGCTAAAGCAATATAAGTTATTTTATCCTCGTTTACGGCTACAAGCCTAAACGACGGTTAGAACAGAACCGTAAACGAGACGTAAAGCCGTCGTTTAGGATTTTATTAGACGTTTACCATTTACTTCGTTTCTTGATTTTGCGTTTCAATTCCTTCATTATTTTCCACTTATTCGTAGTTTCCCTGTACCAAATAAAAACTTAAATTACGTTTGATTTTTAGTTTTTGGAAGTCCATACTTTGCAATTATTTCTTGTGTTTTAGCCAATTTTTCAGGGAATAAATTTTTATCTTTGAAACGTTCCAACTTTTTATCAATAGTGATTGGTGGTAATTTTATATTTTTTGATTTTTCTGTCTTCATAATTTTAAATGTTTTCTTTTTTAGTTACAAAAAATGCTTCATAGTTTTTGCCTGTTATAAATCTTTCCCATTCTCCTAATTCAGTCAAGCCAAAAACAGCAAAATATAGTTTTATTTCTTTTAGATGTTTCGAAATACCCATTCTATACAATCTCGTTCTAACCTCTGTACTTCCTATTGCCACTATTACTGCATTAGGGTATTTTTGAGTGAAAGCAAAAATTGTAGATACTACTGTAGATAAAACTTTCTCACTATCTCCATTATTAGTAACGGATAAATCATCTATTTCGTTTGTTTTTTCATTCAAATCCCCAAAACCAAGGTTATAAACATTTTCTGTTCCTGAAAAAGAATATTTAACTACTTTTTTGACTTACCCTTTCAAACCTACGCTTACAAATTCAAAAATAGTAAAATCATCTTCTGCTGTATATAGATATTTGGGTTTATTCATTTGTTTAGTTTCATTGTAAATCGATTTTAACATGCAGATTTTGCGACTAAAATACTAAATTGAAATAGTAGAAGATAATCAAGTTACTGGTTATATCCTTATTGCTTACCAACTATTTTTGAGGTTTTTTGTCAAAGGAAATCACTTTAATTTTATATTTTTGGTCAATAGTAAGTGTCATTTTTGACGAGGAAGCTTCAACTACTTTTACCATTTACTTCGTTTCTTGACTTTGAGTTTCAATTCCTTCATTATTCTCAATCTGACTTTGAGGAGTAATCAATTTTTGATTAGGTTTCAAAAACTCTTCATACAAATTTGCTTGACTAACAGATTCAGGTGTAATCAAGAAAAACTCATCGTGTTGATTAAAAACAGACTCATCTTCTGAACGCTCGTACTTGTAGTAATTACTGTCTTCATGCAAAATGTAGCTATTCATTGTATCTTTCAGATTGTAAGAAAGTAGATTAATAGCTTGTTGAATGGCATTTGGATTTAATAATAAAAACAGAGACTCAATTCTTCTATCAAAACTACGCACCATAGCATCAGCACTACCACTATAGATTTTAGGGTCTCCATTATTATGGAAATAGAAAATACGTGAATGCTCTAAAAAGTCGCCTACAATCGAACGAACATTAATGTTTTCGCTTAATCCTGTTCGTTTTGGTCTCAAACAACATATTCCTCTTACAATTAGCTCAACAGGAACACCTGCTTGTGAAGCCTCATAAAGTGCATCAATAAATGCTCGGTCTTGTAATGAATTGATTTTAATACAAATTCCTGCTGGAAGCCCATCTAAAGCATTTCTAGTCTCATTCTGAATGAGTGCAATAAGTTGATGACGCATAAAGTTAGGCGCAGTCAGAAGTTGTTCGTAACGGTCTGGGTCAGAGTGTCCTGTAATAGCATTGAAAAACTCTGACACGTCTCTTGCATAGATTTCATTGGTTGTCAAAAGTCCAATATCTGTGTAAAGTTTGGCAGTAGATTCGTTGTAGTTTCCACTAGACATATGCACATAACGCACTACATTTTGTCCTTCTTTTCTGACAACTAACATAATTTTTGTATGTGTTTTGAGCTGTGTAACTCCATAAATCACAAAACAACCTGCTTGCTGTAATTTCTTCGCTTCTCTAATATTATTTTCTTCATCAAAACGAGCTGTAACTTCAAAAAGCACAGAAACGTGCTTTCCATTTTCAGCAGCACGTAAAAGAGCGGATGTAATTCTTGAATCTTTTGCTAGTCTATAAATTGTCGTTTTGATTGCCAACACATTTGGATCTTCAGCAGCTTCTTCTATCATTTCCAAAACAGGTTCCATACTGTTGTAAGGGTGATGAAGAACAATATCCTCTTTCTTTATTCTATCAAAAATGCTGTCATCATGTCGTTTTTTCTGTGTATTTTCTTCTTGACGTAAAAATGCCAATGGCTTGACAGGTTCGTGAGGTAAAGGCAGGAATTCTGATAAATCTTTATGTCCTACAATTTGCCAAAGGCAAGTAAGGTCAATTAATTTTTCTACTTCAAAAACATTATCTTCTTCAATATCCCAACGAGATTTCAAAAGACTAAGCATCCACGTTGAATAATTTTTTTCTATTTCTAAACGAACTACTCGTCCTGTTTTTCTTGTTTTGAGTTTTTGTTTTACTTCCTGTACAAAATCTACTTCCATATCATCACTTTCATCAAGCGTAAAATCGCCATTTCTAGTAATGCGAAGTAAACTTACTCCCAAAATATCTACATTTCTAAAAAATTTATAGACATATTTTCTGATAATTTCCTCAATTGGTAAAAAGATAACTGTTTCGCCTCGGTGCATTTCGAAAAAACGAGGAAGATTTTGAGGAATTTGAATAAATGATACTTTTCTGCTTGCTTTGCTTGCTCCTTTAATATTGGTAACGACACCAAAGACCAATAATTTATTCATCAGAATTGGAAAAGTATGGTAGTTGTCATACACCATTGGCGTAAGCATTGGAAAAATAGTATGCTGAAAATAAGCAGCTACTGCTTCCTCTTCTTCTTGCAAAATCTCTTCTCCATCAATAATTCTAAAATTATTCTCACCACATTTTGGAAGTAAATCGTGTAAATATTGATATTGTTTTTGGACAAATTCCTGACTTTCGTGTAGTAATTTTTGACGAAATGGAAGTTCACGTAATCCAGAATAATCAAGGCGTTGTTTGTTATAATCCATGTAATTATACAAACTACCTACCCGAATCATAAAAAATTCATCTAGGTTAGAAGCTGTAATCGCCAAAAATTTGAATTTCTCCAAAATTGTACGACGCTGTGCCGTTACTTGGTCTAAAACTCTATAATTAAATTGTACCCAACTCAAATCACGACTTAGGTACTGACTTTGTTCGATTACTTCTTCTATTTTTTCTGGCGAAATCATATTTATTATCTTCTTAGATTATTCTTCAATCGGGATTGGAATGGCTTTTTTACACTAAAAACGCATCTTTTTGTAAAGATTAGCTAGAGCAGTTACAAATTACAAAAAAAACTGTGTATCAATCAAGTTGTTTTAGTTTTTTGATAAAACTAGAGTCGAAACAAAATGCAAAACTACGATTTCTATATTTGTCCGTTTATTACGAAAATGTTACGATTTGATAAACCTTATCTAAAAAGAACCAATACAGCTTTGTGGTCAGAACCTTCAATTGGAAGTGTTTGTCTGTGCAAAATCTCAATATCCTCAGAATGCCAAACGTGATCCAATTGAGTTTGCATCAAAAAAGGAAAAGAACTATTCCAAGTGGGCTGAAAACCAAAGTTTTGTTGGGAATCTTTCAGACCTGATTGTTTTAGAAATTTCTTATAGTCAGCAGAGAAGGGAGAGCAATTAAAATCCCCTACTAAAAGAGTTTTTGAAGTATTTGTTTTGCTTATAACTTCTACTTTTTTCTCTAAGTATTTATTCCTTTTTATGTATGTATCTCTATTTATTGGTGGAATTGGGTGTAAAAGCATTATGTTTATTGCTTTACCTTTTACAAAAATTGCAGGCTCTCTCAACTCTACACCATTTATTTTCCTAATATCAAGATTTACATCAGAACTCCACTTTTTGAGTCCTTCATTTAGTTCTTTGTTGATTTGATTTAAGTATTTATCTCCTAAAACAATATGAGAATCTGTAAAATCAGTTTTTGAGTAAATTCCCATTCCAAAATTATCTTCTCTTACCTCTGTAAATTTATAAGGGTAATTTTTATTCAATTCTTTTAATTCATTTTTCCATTTTTTATTTAATTCCAAAATAACGACAAAATCAGCATCTGCATTTCTGATTAATTCTCGTGCTTTTTCATAATTTGTATTCGAACTAAGTACATTCATCAAAAGCAAACTTTTTACAGTTGTATCTTTTTGTACGTTTTCATTTGGACTTGAATGGGAAAAAGTCTCTAAAGTAGGACTTCCAAAAAACAAATATTGGTAAGTTTCAGAATTTGTCCAAAATGAATATGAACTAGTAACATTGATAAGCAATGAAAAAAACACACTCATCACAATTTTGAAATGAATCTTTTTTTGACTGAAAAAAATAATATAAATAATGAACAGAATAACACTAAAAAATGCCCAAAACATTCTGAAATGAGAAAATAAATCTCCTATCCAAATAGGCAAAAGACTTATAAAACTAGCCACAAAAAATAGATAGGCAATAGCAGGCAAAATTACTTTTTTGAACATTTCAGATTATTTTTTTAACATTGTAACACAACTATACTTTATCAAATGAAATCAAATATACCAAATAAAAACGCTGTTTTTCCTTTAGAGGGCTACGAAAGACTTTGCTTTTTAAAGAATATCATCAAAAATCCAAATATAATTGTGGGTGATTATACCTATTATGATGATTTTGAAGATGTTAATAATTTTGAGAAAAATGTAAAATACTTATTTGATTTTAGTGGTGACAAACTCATCATTGGAAAGTTTTGTATGATTGCTTCAGATGCAAAATTTATTATGAATGGTGCAAATCATCTCACAAAAGCAGTTACTTCTTATCCTTTTGCTATTTTTGGAAAAGATTGGACAGGTGCAATGGAAGGAAAAAAATATCCTTACAAAGGAGATTTAGAAATTCAGAATGATGTTTGGATTGGTTACAATGTAACTATTATGGCAGGAGTAAAAGTAGGCAATGGAGCAATTATAGCAGCTAATTCAACTGTAACTAGCGATGTAGAACCCTATAGTATTGTTGGAGAAAACCCTGCAAAAGTAATTCGAAAACGATTTTCAGATGCTCAAATTGAGGCATTATTAAAGATACAGTGGTGGAATTGGGAGATTGAAAAAATTACTCAAAATGTAGAATTATTGACTGATGAGAATGTGGATAAATTTATCGCTCTTCATTCTTAAATAGATGTCGTTGTGATTATTTTAGCGAAGCGATACCAACAACCTCGCAATCTATCTTTCATTCAATCGCTTTTCAATTTGTTCTAGTGTTTTTTTATCAGATTTTTGTCCTGTTTTAGCTATAATTTCTTTATATTTTTTATAGGCATTTTGGCTGTCTTGTAAGCGTTCCAAGTTGTAATAGGCATTTCCAAGTTGAAGATAAGCGAGAGCAGAAGTAGGTGTGATTTGAGTCAATTTCTTATTTATTTCTACAGCATCAAGATATTTTTTGGATTGAAGAAGAAGGCTTCCATATTTTTCTAAAATTTGAATGTATTCCTTTTGAGAAAGCTCAAAGTTATTACTTTTAAAAAGCTCTTGTAATTGCTGTGGAGTTTCAATATTTAATAAAAATTCTGTTCCCCAAAACTCAAAAATACTTTCCAAAACAAGCGTTGCAGAATCATATTTTTGTTGTTTTTCTAGTCTTTGCAAAACCAAATAGGTTTTTTTGAGTAGATGAATAGTTTCAGTTTCTACCTGCATATAATTATGAGGATAGGCAACTTGTTCGTAAAAATTTACAGCTTCGATAATATTACCTTTTTCTACTGCTTTTTGGGCTTTTGAAATAGATTCGACTGAGAAATCAGTGGCTGTTTGGTCTTCAAAATTGAGCATATTTTTAGCTAAATCAAAATTAAAGATTCCACAAATAACAGTTGCTTTATAACTCTGTTCTGAACAAATAAAAATCTTTCCGTCTCTGTAATACGACTCTGTTTTTTTGTAGGGATTAAATAAAAAATCAGTTGGAAGTTTTGCTAATTTTTTAAGATTACCTTCATTACTAAGTCCATATAAATATTGTTCTTCATTTTCTGAAGCAGCTCCTATATACAGATTTTTTGTGTTATTGGGCAATAATTTTTGAGGAAAAGAATCAACTTTCATATATAAATAAGTACTCAAATCTTTTGGTAAATCTTTTTTGAAACTTTCCAAACCTCTATTTCCTTCTTGATTTGGCTTATTTTTTTGAAGGCTTTTTGCTTCTTCTATCATTTCACTCATTGACTCAGAAAGCTCTTGAGCTTGTGCTTCACTTACCTGTAAATTACTAAGAATGGTTTCAACAGAATCGTTATAAGCAGCAAATGAAACACTATCAATCTCTTTTGTAGTATAATTATTAGATTTGGATGGTGTTAAAAGTGTATCAGAAGGCATTGTGGCATTCATGTCTTCTGCATATTTTGTTTCCTCTGTATTACACGCTATACAAGAAATGACTAGCAAAATTGCAGGTATGGTTTTACAAAAAAGAAATTTCATTGTATCAATCATTGTAGTACTAATTATGCTATTTGTCAAAATCTAGTGGGTTAGAAAAATTTCTTCTGTATTTTTTTAGAGTGTTTGTAGTTGATTTATAACTTTTATTATACAATTTTCGAGCAATTTTATGTAACGAATCATTTTTATAGCTTTAAATCTCTCCAAATTCTATTAGCAAGCATTTTTTTACGATGAAATAATTTAATAATAAAGTGTTTTTATTCAATTAGATTCAATTTCAGAAATTTCTTTTTCTATGTCTTTACGTTGCCAAGGGAAACGACCTTCTAGTTCTACTTGCAAAGAAAGGCTTAAAAAAGTACGAATCAAAACAATTAATCCTAAAGTAAGAACTTGATTTAGAGTAGGTTCGGTTACGATAGTAGAAATAATATCAGCAGCCACCAAAATTTCTAAACCTAATAAAATAGCCTTTCCAATTTTTTGTCTGACAAGCGTATATTTATCTTGATTGGTTTTGGTCAGAGCAAGAAAAAAGGCATAAAAAATTCCTAAAATAATCGTCAAAATCCCCAAAACCTCAATAGAAATGGCTACGTAATGAATATAATGTCTAATTAATTCCATAAAATAGAGTTTAAAAAATAAATGTATTTGGAATTAACATTGAAGATAAGTTTTAGTTTTTAAAGAATTATCTACTTTTGCTAATCAAAATATATCTTGTATTCATTAATCACTAAAAATTAACCACTAATCACTACCAAAATGATAGAAATGTACACCGACGGAGCAGCACAAGGAAACCCAGGGCGAGGAGGATATGGAACAGTTTTGATGGCTAAATCGCTAGGATTACGAAAAGAATTTTCAGCAGGTTTTCGCTGTACAACCAACAATAGAATGGAACTTTTGGCTGTCATTATCGGATTAGAAGCACTCAAAAAACCAAATATGAAAGTAAAAGTTTATTCTGATTCGAAATATGTAGTGGATGCAGTAGAAAAAAAATGGGTATTGGGGTGGGAGAAAAAAAACTTTATTAATAAAGGAGAACCACGCCTAAATGCAGACCTTTGGAAACGTTTTTTAGAGATTTATAGAAAACATCAAGTAACTTTTCAATGGGTAAAAGGACACGCAGGAATTCCAGAAAATGAGCGTTGTGATGAATTAGCTGTGGCTGCTGCTTCAAACTCAAATCTTCCTGCTGATGAATATTATGAAAAACATCAAATGAAGTAAAAGGCGTTTTTATTAGTGTCGATTCACTAAAACACCAATAGGTTAAAATAAAACTGATTTTCAAACTTTTTATACCTACAAATAGATTAATAAAAAACTTTCACTATTTATTACTTTTATAATGAATGAAAAAGAAGCACGCAAAAAATACTTTGAAGCGATAGGAAATGAACGCAAAATTGAAAGACTTTTAAAACAGTTGCAAGAAATAGAAAATCCATCTGCACTTTTATTGGCTTATTGTGCTGCTTGTGAGTCTATGATGGCTCAATTTTCTTGGAATCCTTATACAAAGTTAGCACAAGTTAATAAGAGTTTTGACTTGTTTAAAGAAGCTATAAAAGAGGATTCTCAAAATACAGAAATTCGTTTTTTACGTTTTTCTGTGCAGCATAATGTACCCGATTTTTTGAGGAAAAATAGAGAGTTTGAAGAAGATAAAACTGTTTTAGTAGAAAATTTTGATAAAGCTGATTTTGATACAGAATTTCGTACTTTTCTTATTGGTTATTTGAAGGATTCGGGGCGTTTTGAGAAAAGTGAATTGGAGGTTTTGGGATAATTTTTATTTCAAATTAAAAGACAAAATTTGAATAAATTTTCTAGCTTCTGGAATATGTTTATAAATCATTTCTATATTTTGAGGAATGATATAGTCTTCTAAAGTCATTGCTATATATCCATTTTTATAAGCTGTTGGAATAGTATCTACTCCCCAAACTTCTTGTTTTAGCTCTGGTTTTGCTTTTAGGTTTCTATATTTTTCATCGTAATTTGGCATTGCTGCACGAACTAAAATTTCGATGCAAGGAAATGGAATAATAGGCAAAACTAAAGGAATTTGTTCATAAGAATAGCCAGCTAAAACTAGCTTGTCATAAAAATGCTCAATAGCTTTCCACAAAACAGGATGAATAAAATATAACCATTCTTCAAAGTATGCCGTATTTTTTCCCATTATCATTTCCGAATCAGCATTAAAAATAATAATGTCTTGGTTATTGATAGGTGTTTCTTTTTCTTGTGTGAGTTTGTAAAATGAGGTTACTAAAAATTCAATTATATTTTTGATAAATTCTTTTGTGTGAAAGTCATGTAAACCATATCCTTTTTGTTTTTTTCTACAATCATCAAAGTAAGATTGCATAGCGTCAAAAGTTTTTATTTTATCAAACCTATAAAATTCTTCATCAGAAATATTTTTTTGACTGTGCTTTTCAAAGATGGCTTGTACAAGTTTTTTGAGTACATCAAAATCACTATCTCCATCACTAATTATTCCTATCATTTTGGGTAAATTTATTTTCCTATAAAAGTTTAGTTTATAATTCTCCCAAAATTCCGTCATAAAAAAGCTCGGTAAGGGCATATTTACGAATGTGTAAAACTCCATCCACTTCCTCAACCGTTTCTTCTTTTAATCCTCCCAAACGATTTATCATTTTTAAGGCTTCATTCAGATTGGTAACTTCACTTACATAACCCTTTTTTCTTTTTAAATGAACTGTATAAACAGAATTCAAATTATCTGAAAACTCACGAATCACGGAAGGACTATGAGAAGTAAGGATAAACTGTGTATTTTTTCCATTATCAGAAACATGTTTAAGCCAACCTAAAAACTCTTGAATTTTACTTTGATTAATTCCATTTTCAATTTCTTCTAACATTATTACAGCAGGTTTTTTTTCTAATGAACAAAGTAATGATATAGCAGTAGCTTTCAATAATCCATCTGAAATATCATCGGCATTAAAACTTACTAATCTATGGTTTCCTAAATCAAACTGCCAAACTAACTCACTATCTTGTATTTCTAAACTTATCAAACTAGGCTCAAAACTCCTCAAATAAGACATAAATTTGTTATAAGAGTTTTTTTCATTGTCTTTAATGTGAACAAATATAGATACAAACAATTCATCAAAATTAGCAATATCTATTCTATTAGCTTCATTAAATGTTAAAGAAATATTTTTATCTAATTCGCTATAATCTCTAAGTAATTGAGGATAAAAATTAAAGTAGTAAATATTCGCAATAGATTTAATTTGACTATAAACTTTATGCTTAAAGCTAAAAGTATTATTAATTTTTAAATAATCTTCTCCTATTAATTCATGTAGTTTTAAAGAGTATATATCACAATCTTTATTCTCAAAATTTAATGTTTCATTATCTAAAATTAAAGTAAGTTTTTCGGATAGTTTCACTGTTTGATCAAAAGGAGGTTCATATATGCTTAATTTATAACTAAAAAATATATTTTTATTTTCATGCTTTATTAGTGAACTACATTCTAAAATAATATCTTCATTATGTAAACTATGCCTATAACTTAGCAAATCTTCATAAAAAATATCATCATTTCTTTCATAGAAATTACCTCTAACAATCTCCGAAAAAAAACTAATTGCTTTCAAAAGATTGGTTTTTCCAGAGTTATTCGAACCGATCAATAAAGTAAGGTCTTTTAGTTCTATTTCTGTATCTAAATGAGTCTTGAAATTTCGTACTCTAAATTTGGTAAACATATTTTTCTATTTAATAATCCTAGAAATAGCTTTAAATTCTTCCGTTCCTGCCAACTCACAAAGCTCAAAAAGTACAGATTCTACACTTGTAAAAGCTACTTTATTTTGTAATCTCAACACCGAAATACTTTTATTTTCTTCACTTCTAGAACCCACTGCATCTAGAACCAAAGCAACATCAAATCCTTCTGCACACAAGTCTAAAGCTGTTTGAAGAACACAAATATGCGCTTCTATTCCTGCTAAAATGATTGTTCTTTTTCCACTTTGTTCGATGGCTGCTGCAAGTTCTGGATTTCGCATACAACTAAAAGTCATTTTTTCGAAAGTAGGAACATCATTTAAGTTCTTAGAAACAGATTCGATGGTTTTTCCTAATCCTTTTGTGTATTGTTCTGTAACAATAATTGGAATATCTAAAACCTGCATTCCTTCAACAAGTTGATTGAGTTTTTTTTCTAATTCAAAATGCTTGTCTATATGAGGAAATAATTTTTCTTGTACATCAATGAAAAGTAAAAGGCTATCGTCTTTTTTGATTTGCATGTTTTTTTAATTTTCAATTACGAATTACGAATGATATTTCTTATTCGTAATTCGTAATTTTAATAATTCGTAATTGATTTAATTAACTACTTTTTGCGCTACGAGTCATTTGTTCTACCATATCCCACATTTCTTGAGGAACGTGTTCTAACATAGAAAACTGTCCCGAACCTTGTGCTACTTCGCCTCCATCAATCGTAATAATCTGACCATTGATATAAGATGAATAATCAGAGATAAGATAAGCTGCAAGGTTAGCCAATTCTTGATGGTCACCTACTCGTTTGGCAGGAACACGCTTTTTAATATCAAATTTGTCTTGTAAATTTTTTGGCATCAAGCGTTCCCAAGCTCCTTTTGTAGGAAATGCCCCTGGAGCAATACCATTGAAACGAATGCCATATTTTGCCCATTCTACAGCCAAAGACTTAGTAAGAGCCACTACACCAGCTTTAGAAGTAGCCGAAGGAACAACATAACCTGAACCTGTCTCAGCATACGTAGTTACGATACTCAAAACTGTCTTAGGGTTAGCATAATTATCAGCCTTTCCTGATTCAATCCAGTATTTTCCGAAAGCAAGGGTACAATAATATGTTCCTTTCAAAACAATATCAACAATTGTATCATAAGCACGATGCGATAATCTTTCTGTTGGACTGATAAAATTTCCTGCTGCATTATTGAGAAGACCATCAACACTTCCAAATCTTTCAACAGAATCTTTAAGCATTTTTTCGATTTGGTCGTAATCACGTACATCACACGCTAAAGGAAGTACAGTTCCACCTGTTTCTTCTTCCATTTCCTTAGCTGTTGCTTCCAAAACATCTAATTTACGGCTTGTAATGACAAGGTTAGCTCCTAATTTTAAAAAATATGTTCCCATCGAACGACCTAAACCTGTTCCACCACCTGTAATAACAATAGTTTTTCCTTTGAGTGCATCTTCACGCATCATAGGATGTGCGTAGGTTGGTTTTTCGTTTTCCATAGCTATATTAAGTTAAGTATATAAATTATTTTTTTGTTTTATAGTTATATTATTGGTTAATTTTTGTGTAAGATAATAGATTTTGTAAGTAGAAGCAATTTTTTATTTGATTTCTCAAATCTTACGATACCCCACCAAATAATCTGTTCTGCTACTCATCGGACGGTAATAAATCAAAACATCATACGCATTTTCAGTTTGTCTATAATTGTTTTCTAAAGGTGAATAATCTATTTCTTTTTTGTCATTTACAGTTGTGTAGAAATAATTATAAATTCCTTGTTTCAATAAAACTTCTGCTGTATAATATCCACCTTTATTCACGTAATTCATCTTGAAGAGTGGATTTATTCTCCAATCTGTCAAGCCTCCAATTATATACACATTGTTATCTAATTTTTGAGATTTCAATACAAAATTTACATACGCATAATCAGCTTCTGTTTCAGATTGCTCTGCTCTTTGGCTGTTTTCTATATAAAATTGTCCATTGAAATCTTCTAAGCGAGTTCCATAAGCTAGATTTGCTCTTGATTTTTCTTTTTGAAGGAAAACGTGGTCGCTATTTTTTTGATAACGCACACTATCTACTCCCCAACCAAATTTTCTTTGTGTTCGAATATCAAATAATCTAAATTCATTACTCCCCAAAAAACGCTGAGATTCGGTTAGAGAACTAAACTCTAATGTTTTTTGAAAGTCTTTTACAAAAGTAGGTTTCAAGTCATAAATCGCATTTCCCCAACGATAATTTTGCCTTACAACTACTTCAAATTGTGTATTTGGGTTTACTACACCTTTCACACCTGTATAATTTACTGAAAGTTTGAACTGTTGATAGATAAGAGAATTTTCTCCACCCACAGATGGAATTTGCTCAAAACCAATACTTGTTTTTTCCTCAAAAACCATAAATCGTTTTGTCAGAATTAGGTTTTCTTCATCTTGATAAAATACTTTTACTACATAATTCCCTGAAATTTTTACTTTTGGGATTTGAAATTTATAATGCACAAAAGGCACTTTCGTATTGATAGAAAAATCATAATCACGTATTAAAAAATCATTATAGACATTCAAATATTCCATAGCTGGAAGACTGCTTTCAGTCCAATCCGATTCACAACGAATAATTTGAGCTTTATATACTCGTGCATCACTTGCCAACTCATCAAAAGTGAGAAGTAACGGAGTTTGCTGTGAAAGTGGTATAATTGGCTGCTCTAATTGAGCAGCCTGTGAAGGTTGTTGATTTGGATAAAGCCGAACCGTTTTGATATATGGATCATAGATAAAATCTTCCGTTTTGAAAGACATATCATCATAATAGGTTTCTGTATTTTGAGCAAAAACTGTATTTGAAATACAAATAATTGCTAATAAAACTGTAAATAGTGTGAGTTTAAATTTCATTTTGTGTAAAATATGTATGACAGACTTCCCAGTCTGTTGGTGTAATATATTTTTAACAGACTAGGAAGTCTGTTATACATTTTATTGATATTCTTCAAAGTATTTTTCTGCTTCTTCAAATGACATTTTTTGA
This sequence comes from Bernardetia sp. MNP-M8, assembly GCF_037126285.1. NCBI lineage: Bacteria > Pseudomonadati > Bacteroidota > Cytophagia > Cytophagales > Bernardetiaceae > Bernardetia > Bernardetia sp. MNP-M8. Next base: position 1,770,847 of record NZ_CP147012.1, on the reverse strand, counting down.
CTTTTGATTTTTACTTCTTTGCCATTTTTGATTGTGAATTCTTCTACAAAGTCATCTTCTGTTTCTGTTCCATAAGTTCGTTGTAATCTCCTTATTTCAACTAAATTATCCCCTTTCCATTTATTTATAGTTTTTGCATAAATTCCATAAGCACCTCCGTGAGTAAATGAAGTTACAGTTTTATTGCCATTATTAACCAATAGTTTTTCTTCTCTTGTCGAAAAAGCTGTTGTATTTTTATTCAAATCTTGTTTAATAAAAATATGGTAAGTTGCAATATCTCTACTAGCCATATAAAAAGGACGTGAAATAATCAAATCTAATTTACCATCAAAATCCATATCTCGTCTATAAATTTCTGCACCAAACCAACTTCTAGAGCTTGTAACTATTGTAGTAGAGAGTTCTAATTTATTATCCTTTTTTACATAAATGTATGTTGGACATTCCCAAAAATCTATCGAATCCATTAAATCTAAATGCTTACTATCTAAAATTACAAATTCTGGAAATTCAGCTTGTGCTTGTACAAACATAGCATTTGTAAAATAATTTTCTACAACTGTATCTTTTTCAAATGCTGTAACATTCAAAAAATCTAACATTGAATCTAAGGACAAACAAAAAATAGAATCAAGTTGCACATCATTATAATTACCAAAATTGAAAGAGTTATTGGTTGTAATAATATGTTCTTTTGGTTTTATCTGTCCTTCTATAAAATAAGGCTTTTCATTATCAACAACAGGTTTTTGATTACAAGAAAAGAGAAATAAAAATAATAGAATTGATAAAATATAAAATTTCATTTGATATTCAGTATAACAGACTTCCTATTCTGTTGGGATAATAGAATCTTATAAATTGGATTTAACTTTGATACATTTCAAAAAATTGGGGTCTAAATGGTCAAAATCATTATCAGTAGTAATAAGTATGGCATCTAATATAGTTGAAACAGCAGCTATCCAAATATCATTCTTGCTCATATTGCGAGCTGAAAAATTACTTTGCATTGTTTTTAATCTACCTTGACTAAAAGCATCTATTTGAGCATACATTTTGGTAACATCTTTTGAATGAATATCTGCAACTATATAATTTTCTAGCAATTCATCTAATAACTTTATTTTTCTTTCTCCCCAACCATTTCTAGTAGCTAAAGAATATATTTCTCCTTCTGTAACTACACATATAATTGCTGTATTATCTTTCAAAAAATCTTGATAAATATACTCTTTAAACTCTTCACTTCACATAGAAAGCAAAATAATATTTGTGTCTAGTACGTAATTCATATATCTGCTAATAATTGTTCGATAGGTTCAGTAATATTTAACTCTTTTGATAATCTAGTATAATTCTGATAATCAAAACCTTGGTAATTTTGCTCTTCTATCAAATCTTCAATACGCAGTTCTTTACGCATAGGCTTTAAGATAGAATGTGTTTTGATTTGATTTTTCCAAAAAAGCTCTACTTTTTCCAAAAGATTTTCATCTGGAAGCAACAGAATTTGATGTACTAACCAATATTTTCTTGAATCTAATTGTGATAACATACTATTATTAATTAATGGTGTAACTAAAAATATCAAAAATAAAGAAAGAATCAAAGTTTTTTACACAGACTAGGAAGTCTGTTATACCCTTTTATTTGTCTAATAATCGTCTATGATAGTTGATTTGTCCTAAATGGTAGTTGAGATGAGCGTGTAAGTGTAAAAGCAAAAAAGCGTTGGTTTGTTTTTCTATGAATTTTGGAATAGCAGTTTCTGCATGTAATTCTTCTTCACCCAAAGATCTTATTGAAGTATCAACAATTTTGATGACCTCTTCTAATTTTTCAACTAACTCTTTTTTAGGAATATTTTTTTGAGAAAACTCTAATTCTCTTTGTCTGATATAGCCTGTTTTTCCGATTTCTGCACCAATAAAATGATTTAGATTTCCGATAAGATGCAAACAAAGATTTCCAGCAGAATTGAGGATTTCTCCATCTAATTTCCACATATTTTCTTCGTTTTTGTAGCTCTCAATTTCTAGTTTCACTCTTTGTATATCTCTTTCAAAAAGTGTGCGTAAGGTTTGGTTGAGTGTCATTTTTGGTTTTTATTAATCTTTTATTGTACGACAGACTTCCTAGTCTGTTGAAAAATTATTTTATACACAGACTAGGAAGTCTGTGATACATTTTAAAACTCCTCTTCTTCTTCAATAAACTTTTGTATATCATTTTTTTTCCACCATTGTTGAAAAACAATAAATGCCCAAACATGATTTTGGTCGTAATCTGTTCCTTGTTTTACTTTTTGCTTTAGATTTTCAGTATAAGCAGGACTAAAAATGCCTTGTTCTTGTATAAAATCTCTATCCAAACTTTGCTCTACAAGTGGTTTTAAAAGTGTTTGAAATCCTTTTGCTAAAGGAACATCAAAACCGTGTTTTGAACGATTATAGAGTTCGGCAGGAAGAATGTTTTTGAATGCATCTTGAACAATTCGTTTCTTAATTTTTGGATTGATTTTGTATTGTTCTTCAATCTGAAAAGCAAAGTTCACAAGATTATGATCAAGAAAAGGAACACGAACCTCTAAAGCATGAGCCATAGAAAATTGGTCAGCTTTATGAAGCATATCATTTGGCAAAAGTAAATTCATATCAGCATATAGCATTTCGTTTATATCGCCTTTTTTGCTATCAGAAATGAATTTTGTGTAGTTATTTTTTCGATTTTGGAATTTGTTATCTTCATTTGATAAGTCAAAAACATCAGATTGAAAAATATTTTGGACGTTTTGTTCATCAATAAAACTACTCAAAAACCAATAACGTTCTTGCTTTGATAATTGTGCCGCTTTTGCAAAACGATGTAATTGTCTGAATTTATTTCCCCAAAACGAATTTCTTGATTTTGGTAGCTTTTCTAAAAGTCCTAAATTTCCTTTTATCAGATTTTCTTTCCAACCTGCATTTCTGACTTTATATTCTCCTAAATATTTATTGTAACCTGCAAAAAGCTCATCGCCACCATCTCCAGAAAGAGCCACAGAAGCCGTTTGTTTGGTGTGTTTGCTCAAAACATAAAACGGAATAGCCGAAGAGTCTGCAAAAGGTTCACTCAAAAAAGGAAGCATATCAAAAACAGCCTCAAAAATATCAGTATTCGAAAGTGTAAAAACGGTATGATTGGTATTAAATTTTTTTGCAACCAAATTGGCGTAACTCGTTTCATCAAAAAGAGGTTCGTCTTTGTAGCCAATCGAAAATGTATTGAGATGTTTTGTATGGCGAGTAGCCAGCGCAACAATAGCCGAAGAATCTGTTCCACCACTCAAAAAAGAACCAATCGGAACATCCGAAATCAAACGTTTTTTTACAGACTCCTCTAATAAACTTACTAATTCTTTTTGTGCGTTATCATACGAAATAGAATTATAGTTTTGCGTTTCGTAGTTATTCGGAATTTCGTAATATTTTTCTAAAATAACTTCTTTTTTCTTGATTTTGAGATAATGTCCAGCAGGAAGTTTCAAGACATTTTCAAAAATAGTATGAGGAGCAGGAATATAATGCAGCGAAAAATACAAGCGCAGACTTGCAAAATCTAGCTTTTTAGGAAAACGATATGCCATTAAAGACGACATTTCAGAAGAAAAGACAAATTTATCTTCATCGTGATAATACAAAAGTGGTTTTATTCCAATTCTATCACGAGCTATAAAAATAGACTGTTCTTGATTATCATAAACTGCAAAGGCAAAAAAACCATTGAGTTTTTCAAGGCATTTTTCTTTAAAACGAATATAAAGTTGAAGTAATACTTCTGTATCACTTTCTGTCTCAAAATCAACATTGTCTAAATCACTCAAATATTCTTTTCGTAACTCTTTGAAATTATAAATTTCTCCATTAAAAACAATCGTATAACGCTCGTCTTTACTACTCATTGGTTGATTGGCGGCCGAAGACAAATCTAAAATAGACAAACGACGATGTCCCAAACCAACAAAAAAATCATTGTACAAACGTTGTGCATCTTGTCCACGATGTTCTAGTCTTTCAGTTGCTTCCTGCAAACGCACTAACGAAAAACGACCAATTTCATTAAAGGCAAAAATTCCTGTTATTCCACACATGTTCAGTTATGAGTTATCAGTAAGCAGTTACCAGTTAATTTCTTGTAACCTTTGAATTTCTTTTTATTCAAATTTACTGAAATTTTGGAATAAAATTGTTATTTCTGACAGCTTGGAAACTGACTGCTACAAAAAAACCTTCATCAAGTTTTTATTTTGATGAAGGTTTGAAAATAATAGTTGAAGATAAATTATTATTCTCCTACTAGTTTTTCAATTATTTTGCCTTGTTCTTGATTATTTAAAGGTTCTAATTGAAGAATATACATTCCCTTTCCTATCATTGGAAATGGTGTAGTATAGACCTGTTTATCAAAACTGATAGTCCAATTTTTAATAGTTCTTCCTGCCATATCATACAAAATGGCATTCCATTCTCCATTTAGTCCTTCAATATGTAAATCTTGTCCAGAAGATATTGGATTTGGATAAATATTGATTTCTAAATTATTATCTCTTTTGAAGACAATCGTATTACTTAGTGTTGGAGTTCCATCTATATCTACTTGTTTGAGTCTGTAATAAGCTGTTCCAGTCCAGTTTTCATAGTCATAGGTTTGATATTCTCTTGTTTGAGTAGAAAATTTTTGTCCTTGAATAACATCAATAGTTACAAAATCTTGTCCATCAAAACTACGCTGAACTTCAAAATAGGCATTATCTTTTTCTGATGCTGTTGCCCAATCTAATTGTACTTTATCTCCTTCATCTTCTCCACCAAAACGAATAAGTTCAATAGGTAGAGGATCAAAGCAACTAGAAATAGTATATGGTCCTAAGAAGTTATTGTTGTACTCACATTCAGCAACAGAAGTATTTGGTAATACTACTGGCGCACCTGGGGTACTACCTCCATTGTCATTCAGAACGACATATACTTGTGCAGGGTCGCTAGTTAAAGGAAAAGAATAAGTATACTCTTTCTGTTCTCCCACTGCCAAACCATCATTGATTGCAAAAGTACTTAGATTACTCCAAGAAGAGCCTTGAGGATCACCACTATAAAAAGTAATTGGATACTGTACTACAACATCTGCATCTCCTTGATTTTCTATATCAATAGTAAAAGTTACTTCAGCAGGACAGTTTCCTAAGTCAATTGCACCATCATCTACATCTACTAAAGCTACAATATCAGCAGCAGGAATAAATGGCGTTGTAGAGTTACTAAGTGGACGCTGCGCCATGTAGTTATTTAGAGGAGGAGCTACTGTCAAATAATTTGGTGTTGTGATGGTAGCAGGAACAGTCAAATCTCCATCAATATTTGTAATATTATAATTTACTTGATTCCAAACATCCCGAGAAGGTAACCAAGGAATATTAGAAGATTGATAGATTATAACACGTCCATTACAAGATGCCACAATTTCTGTTTGTCCATCATCATTTACATCACCAATAGTAGGGATTTCCATTCCTGTACCACTTATACAAGAAGGAAAGCCAGCCACATCGGAATCAAAGTAAACTGTACCACTAGCTCCTTGGAATATACGTACTTTAGTTTCATCTCTATATACTAGATTTGCAAATCCTGTTCCTAAGAAATCAAAAGAAGAAAGTCCTGTTGTGCCTGATTCATCTGTCGTTGGTAATGTCCACATAGGTTGCAAATTTCCACCATTGAGAGCTGCTGTATCTATATCATTGAACATTACTACACCAAATTCTTTAGTTAGTCCAAATTCATTTTTTCCGTCATTATCAAAGTCATTTATAGTTGCAATACCAGAAAAAGGACTTGTGCCTCCCACTCCTTGCACTCCATTTATAGTAGATGCTCCTGTATAGGCTCTCAAATCAAAAACATTTGAAAGTAAAGTTGTAGCAGGATTTGTATCTTGAATATCCCATACATATACTCTACCATAACCAGATACTACAGCGTCTATATCTCCATCATTATCCATATCTGCAACTGACATGGTAGCATCTTTAAAGCCACCTGTAAGTGGAATAGGAGAAGTACGTTGTATTGCGATTGTTTTTGTCGCAATATTTACAGAATAAACTACATTTCCTGCTAGTAACTCCAAACCTGCACAGTCTGCACAAGCAGCATCAGGAAGTACATCAGCAGCATTTGAAATCTGAAAAATAGGTTGCCCTGTATCTCTTGGATCTCCATCTGGGTTTCCTGCTCCTACATAGCCTAACCATTCTCCTGTAACTGCATTAAAAATAGTACCTCCTACATATACTTCTGGTGTACCATCTTCATTAAAGTCTGCAAGGTTTATATTTGCTCTGTCAGTATTAGAAAATCGTTCTCCTACAGGGTTGTTTATACTTTCCCATTGCAGTTCAAAAGCTGGTAGGGTGTAATTGTATTGGTAACAAACTACTGAAGAGTTAGCATCATTTCTGACATAGAAAAACTCTATATAACCATCGCCATCTACATCAGCCATAGTAAGCAAACTAGTTGCTCCATCTGGTCTTCTGAGTCCTGTTTGCTCATATTCTACATCAGGAAGAGCATCATTACGAGGATTTAAGACACTAATAATTCCGTCATCTCCCAACACTACAATTTCTCTTTCTCCATCATTATCTACATCTCCAAAAATAGGTGTTTGGTAACCAATATTGTTACCATTTACAGGTATTACTTTATACTGGAATAATTGAAATTCCCCAGGGTCTGTAATCTGAAAGATACAACCAGGACAGCCATCTATTCCTGCACAGTCTGGATCTCCACAATCTATATTTCCATCTCCATCATCATCCAAGCTATTATTACAAATTTCAGGTTGTACAGTAATGGTGGCACACTGTTCTCCAGAAATTAGACTTTCTTCTCCACACTGATTTACTTGAGTAATTCTATAACAAGTAGCAAATGGCGAATTAGCATATAATATACCTGCAACAATAACTTGTGTAGTAGTAGGAGTGATACCTGAAGTAAATGTAACACTTGGCGTAGCAGGAACTGGATCTCCACTTCTGTATCTATACACTCTAATTTGCCTTATAGTCGGGTCTCCACTAGCATCAAAAGTAAGTGTAACTTGTCCGTTTGTAGAAGGAGAAGTTACAGGAGTGGCAGCTGTGAGATTCATGGCAGTAGGTGCAACTCCATTCGTAGGACGAGCTGTATCTGTTCCTTCACAAGGAGATTCTACATCAGTAAGAGTAACAGGTACTAATCTAAAATAATACAAACTACAGTTTGTCAGTCCTGTAAGTGTAGTAGATAAAGTTGCTTGACTAGGAATAGTAGCTAATAAAGTAGTAGGATTATTAGAAAGTCCTCCATAAACTCTATATTCTTGGAAATTAGCTAATGCAGGATTTGTCCATACTAAATCTACTTCTCCAGAGTTTCCATTGGCTGTAGCTGTAAGTGTTATTGTTGCTCCGATTGCTTGTGCTACAGTAAAATAGACATTATCAGGAATAGCTAAAGTAGCTTGATAAATAGAAGAAGCACCTACTTGAGTAAGAGGTGTAATAGTTGCTCCACTTGCGAAATTATTATCTCCATCTGTGATAATAGCTAATTCACAAGCTGTTCCCCCAGGTAATTGAGAGGCATCTATTCTAAAAGTAACTGTTCCTATTGTTCCTGTTACATCTGCACGCCACGTTCTTGCTACTCGCTCATAGCCAGCTGGAGAGTTTATAGCTGTATAACTACCAATAGCCCCATTATCATGCCCCATAAAAAGGTAAGAATTAGGATTAATAGTATTTACAGCATTGATTTCTACAAATGAAGATTTAGAAGCAAGGTGTACATTTGTACCTACTTCTTTTCCTACCCCAACTACATTATGAAAAAAGGGTTGTGCAGTAGTAGCATCGTGAGAATAAAAGTCATTTTGAGTAAGTGCTGCACCTTGATATTTTGAAGAAAGGTAATTTTGAACTACAATTCTTTCAGCAGGATTTAAAACCCTATCATAAACAATAACTTCAGCTAAATCTCCTCCAAAACGATGGTCTGTGGTAAAATTACTAGCTAATGTACTAATCCGTTGATTTGTCATGGCTTGAGTATTCTGAAACTCTACTGATAGAACTTGAAATTGATTGTATGTCCATTGTTGAGTATTTGAATTTGCTGCAAAACCCGTAAAATTTGCTCCATTGATTGCATATCTAGCTTGTGTGCCACCAGCCCCATCAAAACTAAAACCTCGTAAGTTAGTGCCAGCACGTGCATCTAATGCTATTTGAGTTTGTGAAGGATTATAGTCTCCCCAAACTTGAGCCAAATCACCATTATCTTGAGTTGTAGAAGAAGCCCTATATACAACAAAGACAGTACGTGCAGCATATGAATAAGCGTCATCATACTGTGAACCAGCAGTTGTATTTAATCCATTGAAACGTACGATAGGAAATGTATTGGCTATATTAGATTGGTACAATGCACGTACTCCATTGCCTCCTCCATTTGAGTTTGTTGAATGTCTTGCATGACCAGAAGCATCTATAAAATTAGTCGCTGTACCATCAGCAGGAACAGGTGTAATAGCATCAGCACGTTGCCACAGTTGTAAAGGTGCTGCTCCTGTATTAGTTCCAACTCCTCCAGGACCTGTTTGGGCATAGAGTGAAAAAGATAAAAAAATGCCAAACAGACTTAGTAAATAAGTTTGTTTGAACCTGTATAATGAATTCATTGAATTATAGCTTAATATGAGAAACTGGTTGAATAACATAATATTTGTCTACTACTATAACAACTTTAATGCAAAAATATCTTTCGAAATAAATACTTTTTTAGTAGATACAATTAAATTGTTGCAAAGTTACTGAATATCAGTTGATTATAAAATATAATAAATCAAGTAAATTATTTTTTTTATTGAATGTTTTTCAAGTAGCTTTTTTTAAAATACAACAAAAAAACATACTAAAAATAATAATTTATATTAAAAAACTAATACCAAAAAACACTACAAAAAATAGTGTAGAAAGTGCAAGTTGTTTTAAAAGTGGGTCAAGTTCCATATCGTTTCTTTTGAAAACTTGAACGATATTTCGGATAAATAAAGGAAGTGTAATCAAAAACAAAAGATTTAAAGGCTTTTGATAATTTAATCCTAAAAAAATGAGCGCACAAACCCAAGCTAAAATCAAAACAGAAGCGTGATAAATACTTGCTTTTTCTTTACCAATTCGGACAGGAATAGAGTTTTTTCCAGCCAAAATATCAGAATTTATATCTCTAATATTATTCAAATTCAAAACACCAACAGCGAAAAGTCCACAACTTGTAGCAGGAAGAAAAATATCCCAAGAAATAGTTTGAAAGTTTGTTGAGCTTTGAAAATAGGCTTGTGCTTGTAAAAAATACGTTCCTCCACCTGCTATCCAACCAAAAAATATCAAAACAGCAATATCTCCCAAACCCATATAGCCATACGGTTTTTTTCCTGCTGTATAAAGAATTGCTCCAGCAATACAAAAAATTCCTAATCCTAAAAAGAAACCGAGTGTTTTCCAGCTACTTTCCTTTTGAAAATCTATCGCCACAATAAGGAGCAAAACACCACTCACAAACGATAAAACAGAAAATAAAATAACTGCATTTCGCATCTGTGAAGAAGTGATTTTTCCAGCTTGAACAGTTCTTTTTGGTCCTACTCGGTCTTTATGGTCTGCACCGTGAATGCTATCTCCATAATCATTGGCATAATTTGACAGGATTTGTAATAAAAGAGCTGTCAGAATAATTAGAGATGCAATTTTTACATCAAAGTATCCATTTATGGCAGCCAAAAAACAACCCATTAACATACTGGCTAGTGCTAATGGTAAAGTTCGTAGTCTTGCTGCTTCTATCCACGATTTTAAATTCATTTTTTTCTAATTATAATTAATAACTCACAATTCATCATTTCTTTGGGGTTCTAAGTTTCCTAACAAAAGCAGATATAAAAAATAAAATTGCCAAAAAACCAGCAAGTCTTCCTAAATAATCTCCGTGAAGGGTATAAAAAGTAACTTTGTCATTGAGTTTTATAGAATATTTTAAAGCTGTTTGTTCTCCATATTCACTTCTAGAAATGTCTTTTCCTGTTTGGTCTATAAATCCTGAAATTCCTGTGTTGGCTGCTCGTGCTACACTACGTCGTGTTTCGATGGCACGCAAAGCCGACAATGCCCAAAGCTGACGAGGTGCAGGCGTATTTCCCCACCAACCTTCATTAGTTGGTACAACAATTACATTTGCGCCATTTTGAGTGTATTCTGTACAAAATTCTCCATACACAGCTTCCCAACAAATCACAGGAGCTACTTTTGCCTCTGTCGTTGGGGAAACAAAAACACTTCTATAATCCTGCGTTCCTAAAGTTCCCATTATATCTACAAAAAGCAAAGAGGCACTTTGATTTGGTAAAACCATTTTGATAGGATTAGTTTCTGCACCAATTACCAATTTTGATTTATGATAAAATGAAACAGAATCTTGAGTAAAAGGAACAAACTGAATAGCTGAATTATACATATCATAATACGAATCACCTCCATTAGATTTTCGTGCTGTTTTGGGAACAGTATCATTTTCTGTATAAAACTTATATGTATCTGCACCTGAAATGAGAATCAAATTATTTTTTCTACAAAAATCAAAAATAGGTTTTAAATCTTGCTGAGATGTATAATTATATTCAGTAGAGTTTTTATGAAAAGCTGTTTCAGGTAAAATAATGTATTTAGTAGAATCTGTAATCACACTTTTAGCTAAATCAATATATCTTTGAATTTGATTTTTGAAGGGAATATGGTTGGTAGAAGGTTCGCCTGTTTTTGGATTATGAGAGAATTTTTCAGAATAACAATCCAAATTAGGTTGAATAACAGCCATTTCTACAGATTTCAAATTATTTTCTAATTCATCATAACTCATATAAATTCCATAAGAAATACCTATCGGAACTAATACCCAAACCAAAAAAGCTCCTACTTTTATATCTGATTTTATGAAAACATGATATGCTAAAATATTAGCCAAAAGTACCCAAAGTGTTCCTCCAAAAGTACCTGTATATTCGTACCATTGCACCCACATAGGCACTTCACCAAAGGCATTGCCAATATTCATCCACGGATACGACAAAACCCAATTTAGATGAACATATTCAAAGAATAACCAACACGAAACAAATGATAAGTAATTGATAAAACCAACTGAAAAACGTCTTGTAAAAATATAGACAATGATAGGCAAAAGTTGTAAAAAAGCATTTAGTAAAAAAACACCTATCACTCCTGCACTCAGCGCATTCCAAAGCCACCAATAAACGCCAGCATTCCATAAGACAAAATAAACCCAAATAAAGAAACAAAGCCGAGTAAAATAGTTGCGCTTTTTTATCGTATTATCAGTATTTTTTTGTTTCTCCTTTTTTTGAATGTCATTTTTCTTAAAATAAAATTCTATGAGTTCGATAAGTGGAATAAGTCCTACAAAAAGCAAAGGCGAAAAAGGAAAATACCAACCTAAAGCCATCAAAACACCACCCAAAACAGAAAGAGATAGCGCATAATATTTTTTCTGACGATATTGTTCTAAATGTGCTTGAAAGGATAAAAGTGAAGACATTTGTATAAATGGATAATTGACAATGGATAATTAGTTCACAAAAATAGGCAAAGTGAATGAATAGCTTTTGTTTATCAACTTTAAAGCAAGTCAAAATTAAGATAAATTGTTTTTTAATTCAGAATTTGATAGCTTTCTAAAAGAAAATTACTACTCACTTTTAGTTTATCAATTATGAAATTATTTATTTTATCAATCGTCCTTTTAGCTTTTTTTCAAACCTCTTTTGCTCAAAAATATGAGTACAATGTTTTAGGAGAGCATTTTAGTGATACTCTTTATACCAATAAAGTTACTACTACTACAAATACAACAGAAGAACGAAAAGCCATTTTCGAAAGACCTAAAGACACAACCTATATTTATCATCAAATTGGAGAAGGAGAAAATATAGAATATATTTTAAATTTATATCAAATCTGTGCGCCATGTTTGGCAAAATGGAATAAGTTAGATTATTCTGATTTCAGTTCGTTTAGAAAGCAATCTCTTTATACAGGCGAATATTTGAAAGTAGCCATAAAGAAAAGCTATGAAAAAGGAATACCAGAAAAATTTGAAATAAGAAAACATTATCAAAATATTAAAAAACGAACATACATTTATGATATTGTCAGAAATTATAATGTAAATATTAGTGACCTGCGCTTGTGGAATGGACTGAGTGAAAATGTTTATTATGTAGAAGATACAAGATTGATTGTTGGAGAGATAGAATACAAATATATGTGTCCTTGTTTGGAGTAAATAGTTTTGACAAAACAAAAAATCCCTTTCTTCAAAAAATGAAAAGGGATTCTTCTTGTTTCTTATAAAAGTATAACTGAATAGTTAAAAAATAAGGAGTTGCTAAAAATAATCATTGCTGATTGACAACACACATAATATTCAATTTTGACTTTCTAAATAAATGATTCTTAAAAAATAAAGTTACTGCTAAAAATTTTTTGTTAGACTTTTCAGTTTTACAAATCAGTTACTTTGAAAATCACTTATTTTGTTTTGCTTACTTGACTTATATATTTCAATAGGCTTGCCAATGCCAAAAATTAGTTAGAAATAACTTGAACTAATTGAAAATAGCTGTTTATAAGCCATAAGAGGGTATTTTAGTTTTTTGAAATTGTTTTGATAAATATTTATTTTTTCAAAATGAAAAGGTCATTTTTCCATTCTGAAAAATAAATCTATCGAAAATGTCAGACAGATTTCAATAATGTATAAATAATTTTACTCAGTGACCTACGTATTTTTACTAATTTTTGTAAAAAAATAATCGAATTCTAGTAAATGTAATTTGATTTACTACCTTTGTTGTTTAAAATCATTCTAAATAAGGCTTTACGTCTTATTTCTTTTTACAAAAATTATCGCCGTTGTTGGTGTTTCTACCAATGACATTTAACTAAAAAATTATGAATCGTATTTTTGTTAGTATTATTTTATTTTTTGTATCTATTTCATTTTTTGCCTGTAATGACAAGAAAAAAGACAATACAGAAACTACTTCTGACTCTACTGCCGTAGTGGAGAACTCAAAAGAAGTAAATGTTTATTCGCATCGTCATTACGAATCTGATAAACAACTTTTTGAAGAATTTGAAAAGCAAACAGGCATAAAAGTAAATGTAGTGAAGGCTTCGGCTGATGAGCTTATCAATAAATTGGAAATGGAAGGACAAAATTCTCCTGCTGATGTTTTGATTACTGTTGATGCTGGGCGTTTACACAGAGCAAAATCAAAAGGACTTTTACAGCCAATTGAATCTGAAGTTTTGTTTTCAAATATTCCTATTCATTTGAGAGATGCAGATAATGAGTGGTTCGGAATTACAAAACGTGCTAGAGTAATTGTTTATGACAAAGAAAAAGTAAAACCTGAAAATTTTGCTACCTATGAGAGTCTTGCTGAGTCAAAAGCAAAAGGAAAATTATTGATTCGTTCTTCAGAAAATGTGTATAATCAATCTCTTCTAGCTTCTATTATTGCAAATTCTGATGAAGAAACTGCAAAAAAATGGGCAACAGGAGTTGTAGCAAATATGGCAAGAGAACCAAAAGGTGGTGATCGTGACCAAATCAAAGCCATTGCAGCAGGCGAAGGAACTTTAGCAGTAACAAATACTTATTACTATGCTCAAATGCTCAATGACACAGATGAAGACAATGTAAAAGCAGCACAAAAAGTAGCTGTTATTTTTCCAAATCAAGATGGAAGAGGAACACACATCAATGTAAGTGGTGCAGCAGTAACCAAGTATGCGCCTAACAAAGAAAATGCAATTAAATTGATTGAGTTTTTGACAAGCAAAGAAGCACAAGAAGTTTATGTAAGAGAGGAAATGGAATATCCTGTTCGTACAGATGTAGAAATGGCTCAAACACTTAAAGATTGGGGAACTTTCAAAGAAGATACTTTAAGCCTTTCAAAATTAGGTGAAAATCAAGAACAAGCTGTTATTATTTTTGATGAAGTAAAATGGAAATAGAAATATCAGATGTAGAGAAAAGGCATGCCTTTTACTATTCTAGTATTTTTTAAAAAACATTTTAATGAATTGGGACTTTTACAAAAATAGTATTTTGTGAAAGTCCTTTTTTATTTGAATAAAATATATCAAAAAATCGTTTAAAATTTAGCAATTACTGACAAAATTTTTGACTGGAAAATAAATTAAAACAGTTTTAAAAGAAAATGCAAGCCTTTTTCCTACAAAATATAAAGAATATCAACCAACTATGAAAAATCTAATCTTCTTATTCCTTTTTTTGTGTCCTTATTTGATTTTTGGACAAACATCTCAAACTTTCCCAGTCAGTTTTGATACAAATATCGAAAGCATAAAAGATGGTCAAAAGCTCTCTTTGACAGGAGGATTCAATGCACCTCAATTTTCTACTCTAAAAGTAGATAATGACGATTTAGAAGACCTTTTTATTTTTGATAGAACGACAAATCAAGTTCTTATTTTTCTTCAAAAAACAAATTCACAAGGACAAAAAGAATGGATTTTTGCACCTCAATACACACAACTTTTTCCAAAGCTAAGAAACTGGGTTTTACTTCGTGATTATAATAATGATGGTCAGAAAGATATCTTTACTTCTACTAATTTGGGAGTTATTGTTTATCAAAACACCAAAAATGAAACTGGAAAATTGACTTTCAAAATTGCTAAAAAAATACTTTACAGTACAGGTATTTCGGGAAATCCATTAAATCTAGGTATTGATGTTACAGATATTCCTGCCATCGTAGACTTGGATAATGATGGCGATTTGGATATTCTAAATTTTCGTCCTGCTATTGGAACGACTGTCGAATGGCACAAAAATTTGAGTCAAGAAAATTATTCCATTTCAGATAGTCTTATTTTTAAGAAAGAAACTATAAAATGGGGAGATTTTGAAGAGTGTGTTTGTGAAAATTATATTTTTGGTGCAAATGCTTGTAGAGTAGAAAAACCCGAACATGCTGGTTCTTCACTTTTGATTCTGAATTTAGATAATAATCCTTCTCTTGATTTATTGGTTGGCGATGTGGCTTGTAATTATATAACAGCTTTATTTAATGAAGGAACGAATACAGAAGCTATTTTAAGAAATCCCAAAACTCGTTTTCCTACTCAAAAACCGATTGATATTCCTACTTTTGCAGCCGTTTTCTATGAAGATGTTACCTTTGATGGAACACCTGATTTGATTGCTGCCCCCAATTTATATTTGAATGAGGGAGATTTAATTGATTATGAAAATTCAGCTTGGCTTTATCAAAATACAGGCTCAATAGAAAATCCAAATTTTGAGTTTATACAAAAAAACTTTTTACAAGATAAATTTTTTGACATAGGTGAAAATGCTCGTCCTGCTTTTATAGATGCTGATAATGATGGCGATTTGGATATGATTTTGGGAGAACGTGGACATTTATTTCCTTCCACTTCATATAAAGCAAGATTACATTTTTTAGAAAATATTGGAAGTAATCAAAGTCCGAAATTTCAATATAGAAATGATGATTTTTTGAATTTTGCAAGTTCTTCAACGCTACAGTTTCAATTTTTAAAGCCAATTATTTCTGATTTTAATGGAGATAATGAAGCTGATTTGCTTTTTATAGCTTTTGATGTCACTACTAAAAAAGCAGGTGTTTTTTGGATAGAAAATAAAGGAAATAATACGATTAGTTTTTCATTGAGTGATTTAAAAGAAATTACTTTGACAGGGATAAACTTAGGTAAAAATGATGAGGTTTTATTGACAGAACTAAATAATGATGATAAAATAGACTTACTTATTTTGCAAGATAGAGGAGGAATAAAATCATTTTTACAGCAAGATGATGGTAGCTTTAGTTTAGAAAATCCAAATTTTGGCAATCAGAATTTTACGAGAGGAAGTTTTGCGCTGTATGAAAGAAATGAAAATGGACAAACTTCACAAGATTTGCTATTGTCTGAACCAGAAAAAGGACTTTTTTTGATACAAGATTTTAAAAATCAGGAAGCCAATTTTGATTTAATTCCTCTTTCACTTTCGACTCAAAATTTGCCATCTGATTTTCCTTCTAGTTGGTTGAATGCTCAAAATTCTACTTTATATTTTGGAAATACTGTTTTTCCTGTTGCTTTTGGTTCTCAAATTCTGATTGGAACAATTGGAGGTGGTTTGCAATGGCTTTCACCTGATGGAGAAATTATTTCTGGAATTGATGAGGATAAAAAAAATACAGATTTATTTCTAAAAATTTATCCAAATCCTGCAAATAATATGCTGACAATTCAGACACAAGAAAAAGGAAAATTAATTTTGTATAACACAAAAGGACAAACTTTGATAGAAAAAAATATTCAATCCAATCAAAATGAAATCGATATTTCTCGTTTTGCTAACGGATTATATATTCTTGTTTTTAGCACAGAAAAAGGACAGACATATCAAAAGGTTATTGTTCAAAAGTAATTCCTTTTTGTATTATTTCAATCCAGTTCTTATCATTAGGTTTTATAATAATTGTCTTGAAATTTAACCTTTCTCCTTCCATTTTTACACCTTTCAAATCATCTATATGTAGGTCAAAACCAAATGCAGGAGGATATTTTGAAGCATTTATATTTCTGTTTTTTAGTGTACGCTGATTTTGAGATTGATTTATTATTTTCCCGACTTTTATTCCATAATAAAAAAGCATCAAACGAATTTTGATTTGACTTCTAAAAGAAGTGGTATAAATATGAATGGTATGACCTTGTTTTTGTAAGTCAGAAATCACTTTTGCTGTTCCTATCCGAATAGGTTCAACTCCTAAAAACTTGATAAAAAAGTTTCTTTTTTCTGCTTCAAATTCATTTCCAGGAGGAATAAGTGTGCTGTCTAAATCGAAGCTAATATTCATTTTTATATTACTTTATTAAGATTTTTTTTAGAGATTCTGTTTTACTATCTTTCAAGAAATAAAATACTCTAAAAGCACAAAAAAATGAAATCACTATTTTTGATCTTGTCATTAGTAATTATTATTTCTTCTTGTCAAGATAACCCAAAGCAAGTAGCAGAAACAGAACAAAAAACTACTGTTTCTAAAATCAATTCTTTAAAACCAAATATAAATAAAGAATTAGATAGTCTTCATAATTTAGGAGTTTTTAATGGCTTTTCAGTAAGCATAGTAGATACTTCAGGAATACTCTATAATCGTGGTTTTGGTTATGCAGATATAAAAAATAAGAAAGAATACACAGAAAATACAATAATCAATATAGCTTCTATTTCCAAAGTATTTATCGGAATTTCTCTTTTGAAGGCTCAAGAAATGAATTTGCTTGATTTAGATGCGCCAATTAATGATTATCTACCTTTTGAGGTCATTAATCCCAATTTTCCTGATGAACTTATTACTGTTCGGCATTTAGCTACACATACAAGTTCTATTGTAGATACAGATATTTACATGAAGACGTGTTATGTCAATAGAAATAATATTGCAATTGATGAAAGTTTAAAAGAGAAATATGAATTATATTATCAAAATCCATCAAACAATTGGATTCCTTTAGAAGAATATTTAGCTAAGATATTAGTAAAAGGAAATGAGCTTTATGATACAGCCACTTATGCAAATAGAAAACCAAATGAAATTTATGAATACAGCAATATTGGAGCAGCTCTTTGTGCATTGGTCATAGAATCAGTCGCCAAAAAGCCATTTCACGAGTTTACAAAAGAACATATTTTTGAACCTTTAGGAATGAGTGCTGCCAGTTGGTTATTTGAAGAAGTAGATAGTTCTAATTATTCTAAACTTTATTTTGATAATCAAGAATTGCCGTATTATACCATTCTTTCTTATCCAGATGGAGGACTGATTACATCAAGTACCGATTTGAGTAAATTTTTGATAGACTTGATAAAAGGATATAATGGAAATGGAAAACTTCTCAATAAAGATAATTATGAAGAGTTTTTTAAATCTCAATTAAAAAAAGAAAATTTTAAAGGAAAAGAAAACTTTAATGTAGGCTTTTTTTTAGATAAAGAACTAGCTTACAATGCCATTGGACATACTGGAGGAGACCCAGGTACAAATACACTTATGTATTTTGACTCAGAAAAAAAAGTAGGTAGAATATTTATTGCAAATACAGATTCTGAGAAAGAAAATAGTAATGATGTTTTTTGGGGAATATGGAATGTTTTAGAAATAAAGTAAACTAAGGAAGACTAAAAAAATAAATTTACATTTTTAGCTATCTATAAAAACAGGGTTGAAACCCTGTCCAATTTATAATTCATAGCATATTTTTGAAAATATATCTTTAGTAAAAAATCACAAAAGGTAGTTTTTTAATTGAATAGTTTATTAATGTGTGAATTTTTCAAAGTGTAAATTTATTCATTTTATATTCCTAAGGCAAACCAATCAAATCTTTATGACACAAGAAATAATATGTTTAGTTAAAATCCACCAATAAAAATTTAAGGTTCAAAATTTGAGAATCTATTTAAGTTTATACTTCCTGTCATTTTCTTCTACCTTCAAAAATGTCAAAATCTGTTTCTTATTCCTTTTTATTTATTGCTTTGGCTGCATTGTTGGCAGGTTTGGGCTTTCGATATTTTTTGGTAAATACAAAAGACTACAACGAATACACACAAGAAGTCCGAAAAAAAGTAGATAAAGAGTTAGAAGTAGCAGAAAAAGAACTCACAGAATTAGAAGAAGCTGTCATTCAGAATTATAAAAAATTAGATTTCTCACTCATTACTTCTAATACAGGAAAATATCCAATTTATATCTTTAGAAATAGTGAACTTCTTTTTTGGACAGATAATACCTATTTGCTTTCCTATGACCAACTCAAAAATAACTATTCAGAATATACACTTGAAACACCAAAAGGTCTGTTTCTGATAAAACAAAAACTCATTGTTACAAAGTATGATAATATGACAGGAGTCGTTTTGATTCCTTTGGCTTCTGAATATAAAATTTATAATCAATTTCTGACTTTAGGAGTCAATCCAAAACTTTTTGCTACACCTGACATTAGTTTGCAACTTACTCCAGAGAGTTCCTCATATCGTATTTATGGAAAAGGAAGTAATTTGCTTTTTGCGCTTATTTTTCCGTCAGATTATAGTTGGCAATCTTCACAAAACTACACAGTGCTTTTTTTTATGATTATTGCGTGCGTTTTTGTTTTCTTACAAGCAAGAATTTCGATGCTCTATTTTTTACAGGAAGGACAAGTCTGGTATGCCTTTTTTACACTTTTGAGTACATTTGTCGGAATTCGTTTCCTAATGCTTTTTTTAGAACTGCCAAACAGTGTTTTGCCTACCATTCTTTTCAATGCTCGTTATTATGCCTCTTCTATGGTTGCTCCTTCGTTAGGAGATTTACTTCTGAATGTAATTTGTATTTTTATTATTAGTAGTTTTTTGTTTGTTCATTTTAGTGAACTCTCTCATATGCGAAGCATTGGAAATCGTAAACGCAAACGTTTTGGTGTTGTGATAGCCATTTCTATTTCTTTTGGAATTGCTTTTTATCATTTTCTAAATATTCGAAATCTCTATATTCATTCTCCTCAAATTTCTTTAGATTTTACTAGAGAATTAGATTTTTCATTACTCAAAATTACCGCTCTTTTTATAGGGATTTTGACAGCAACAACTTATTTTTTGCTTATTCATATTTTAGTCAGATTTATAGAATGGTTACATTTACAAGGGAAAAAACTTGTCTTCCTTGTAAGTGTAGGTATTTTGGTGGGTTGGGTGGTTAGCGCTATTTATGCTTTTAGTGTTCATGCAAATATGTCAGACGCTTGGATTGCACTAATTCATACCATTTATCTTTTGGTAGTTATTTTTGTAGAATTGCCTCGCTCAGAACGTTCTTTTACCTATCAAATCTTCATTTATATTTTTTTAGGAGCAATTACTACTTCAATAATGAGTAGTTATATTATCTATTGCTTCGAACAAACTAGAGAAAAATCAGCCAAAGAAAATTTTGCTGACCAACTTTTAGTAAAAAATGACTTACAAGGAGAGTTTTTATTAAATGATGTTGTCGAATCGTTACCCTACGACCCCATTATCAAAAATAGATTGATGACTTCTTTTACTACAAAGGATATTATTTCACGCAAAATAAGAAAGTTTTATTTAGATTATTATTTTGATAAATATGATATAAAGGTTCATTTGTTTAATGGAAACGGAATGCCTTATGAAAATACCATGACTTATGATGAAATGTATTCAAGATATGCACAGTCAAGTTATGCGACAGAATATGAAGATATTTTTTTGGTTCACGACTTATCTACCAATACGAAACGCTATTTTGCCTTTAGTGAAATTAGTAGAAGTGGAGTCAAGATTGGAAAAATTGTGATAGAGTTACAGCTCAAAAAGATAGTTTCTAATAGTGTGTATCCAAATCTTTTGTCAGATAATCCGTATTCAAATTATAATCGTTGGGGAGGTAGAAATGCGTGGAGTTATGCCATTTTTAAGGAGGGAAAACCTGTTTATACACAAGGAAATTTTGTTTACTCAAAAGATTTTTTAGCTAATTTTGATTCTTTAACTACATTTTCTACCTCCTCTTATAAACACCTTCTCATAAGGGGAAGCGAAAATAAATTTGTTGTTATTTCTTCAGTAAAATATCCTTTAAAATCAGTTTTGACAAATTTTTCAATGCAATTTATTTGTATTGTCTTAACGATGCTTTTACTTTTGGCAGTTTATCGACTTTATTTTAGACAACAACCTTTTACTTTTAATTTGACAGGAAGAATTCAGCTTTATCTTAATCTTGCTTTTTTCCTGCCCACTATTCTTTTAAGTATCTTGATTGTAAGTATTTTGAATTCGGAAAATAAGAATCAAACTATCGAAACCTATTTTCAAAAAGCTGAAAATGTAGCCCAAAATTTTTCTGCTAAACTTAGTGATTATGTAGTTTATAAAGAACTTACTAAAGATGAATTACTAGAATCTCTTCAAGAGATTGCTCGCCTTACACAAACAGAAATTAACGTTTTTGATAGAGAAGGTGTGCTTTTGGCTTCTTCTCAACCTACAATTTATGATAATGGACTAGTTTCTTCGCTTATTAATCCGAAGGCAATGGCACTTTTGGTAGAACAGAAACAAAGCAAAGCAATACTCAGTGAATCGATTGGAAAACTGAATTATAATTCGGCTTATGTAGTCGTAACTTCTCCTGCTACTGGCGAGATTGTAGGGGTTGTAGATGTTCCCTTTTTCGAATCTCAACGCTATGCTGATGAGCAGATTTTGGAAGTCGTTTCGACGATGCTTAATGTTTTTACAGGAATATTTTTGCTTTTGGTTGTACTTTCCTTTTTTGCTTCTCGGGATTTGACAAAGCCTTTAAGTTTGGTTACTTCTCGCCTGAAAAGAATTACACTCAGTGGAGATAATAAGCCTTTAGATTACAAATCAGATGATGAAATTGGTCTTTTGGTAGGAGAATATAATAAAATGCTTGTCAAATTAGAGGAAAGTAGGGCAGCTCTTGCAGCTAGTGAAAAAGAGTCGGCTTGGCGAGAAATGGCAAAACAGGTGGCTCATGAAATAAAAAATCCTCTGACACCTATGAAACTAACTTTGCAGCACTTGCAGCGAGTTTTGGCTAATGAAGAATCTCCTGCTGAGCGTTCTATCAAAAGTTTGCTTATTCAAGTCGATACATTGAGTGATATTGCCACTTCATTTTCGGCTTTTGCAAAAATGCCTATTCCAAAAACAGAGCGTTTTGATGTTTCGATGGTACTTCAAGAAACATTGATTTTATACAAAAATGATGGAAGTGTTCGTCTGGATGCCATCATTGACCAAGGAGAATTTTATGTAAATGGAGATGCAAAACTGATGGGACGAATCTTGACAAATCTAATTTTGAATGGAATACAAGCAGTTCAAGAAAAAGATCCACATATTAACGTCGTCTTGGAAAAAACAAATCAAAAATCACCAAAAACGATACTTATTTATATTCGTGATAATGGAAAAGGAATTGATGAAGAAACAGCTAAAAAACTCTTTATTCCTAATTTCACAACAAAATCCACAGGTTCTGGAATTGGTTTGTCTGTTGCAAAACGTGGAATAGAACACGCAGGAGGAAAAATTTGGTTTGAAACAGAACCTTATTTTGGAACTACCTTTTTTATTGAATTGCCTTTGGTGGAGTAGATTAATAAATAATTACGACCTGCAAACTACAAATAAACCATTTCTCCCACTTTAGGAACATTCAATTTTTCTAAAATACCTTGTTTTTCCATTTCCGAAGTAAGCCATTTTATAGGTTCTCCTAGTGGTTCGTCTGCCAAATCAAATGTTCCGTAGTGCATTGGAATTAGTGTTTTTCCTTTTGTTTCTTGAAATGCTTTTACAGCTTCTTCTGGATTTATATGTGCATTATGCATCATAAAAGGAGGTTTGTATGCACCTATTGGCATAATTACAGTATCGGCAGCTCCCAAAATTTTTTCTATTCGTTTGAAATGATGAGCATAAGCTGTATCGCCAACAAAGAATAATTTGTGATTCGTGTTTGTCTTTTCTAGTCCTGTTTCTAGCCAAAAGCCACCCCAAAGCATTTCATTAAAATCAAACAAACCTCTTTTACACCAATGTTTGGATGGCAAGAAATTAACTTTGATTTTTTCTTTTGTTTTGAACTGTTGATACCAACCTGCTTCTTGAATTTTTAAGTCTTTTGAAACTTGCCTATGCAGAAAATCAGCCGTTTCTAAAGGAACAAGAAACTCCATATTTGGATTTTGAGGAAGAAGTTTTTTGAGAGAAGGAATATCTAAATGATCTCTGTGATTATGAGAAAGAAGTAAATAATCAATATTTTTTATTTCTGAAATTTGGCAAGGAAGTGAAGATTTACGAGGCACAAAAGGCATACTTTCCAAACAAGGGTCTGTCAGAAAATTAATTCCATTCAAACGAATAAAAAAACAAGCGTGTCCGAGCCAAACAATACAATCTTTGTTTTCTTCAAAAAATGAGTTATTTTGAATTGTTTCTAGCTTAAAATATTCCTTTTTCTTTTCTTCTTTTTGTGGGTTAGTTTGAAGTTGCCATTTCAAAACGGTTGCTAAAGAAGTTTCTTCATTTTGGGTTGCTCCTTCATTACAAAAAATGCCATTAAGAAGAGGGTTTCCTTCATAATAATTTTCAAACTCATTTTCTCTGTCAATTATAAATTCTAAATCAGGATTGAAGATTCGGTTTATTTTTGGCATTTTTTAAGTTTTTTAAATTATGTTATTGTCATCCAGCTAATTTTTACTCAATAAAATTATATTTACTATATTGAGAAGTTGTTTAAAAATAACACAGTTTTTATTAAGAATCAACTACTAAATAATTTATAATTATTCAGCTATGGAAAATACAAAAGAAGAAAAAAAGATTTTTTTTACAGAGAATAAAAATCATACACAGCTTATAGAACTTTACAATCAATTCAATTATTTTGCAAAAGATAATGGAATGACTTTAAAAATAGATGAGGTAGGTCATGCGATTTCTGAAATGAAAGTTTTAGAAAAACATCAAAGTGCGCCTAATCATTGTCATGGAGGAGTAATTGCTGGATTGATGGATGCAACTCTTGGAGGTTCTGCATTGAGTTATGCTTTTTCACAAGGAAAATTATGTGCAACAGTAGAGTTCAAAATTAATTATTTTCTTCCTGTCAAACTTCACGACGAGCTTATCGCAGAAGCAAACCTAGAACACACAGGAAACCGTCTAGTTCATACTGTTTGTGATATAAAAAATAAAAAAACAGGAAAAATAGTAGCCAAAGGAATTGGAACATTCAATCTTTATCCTATGAACAAACAGACTTTTGAATAAAGTTAGAAGTTAGATTTCAGAAGTTAGAGATAATAAAAATAATTACTAGGAAAATTGTATAGAAAAACCCTAAAATTATACATTAATTTTAGGGTTTAATTTTTATGAAAATAAATTCATTGAATTCTGCCGTTGTTGGTGTCTCCACCAACGACATGAAATATATATCTACGCTTCTTGTGAAGTCTTATTTGTTTTCTTTTTGAAACGATTAGCTACTTTCAAATCTTTCATTCCATTTGACCAATCGTAAAAACCAGTACCTGATTTTGCGCCTTTATGTCCTGCATTTACCATATTTACTAAAAGTGGACAAGGAGCATATTTTGGATTTCCAAAACCTTCAAATAATACTTCCAAAATAGAACGACACACATCAAGACCAATAAAATCAGCTAATTGAAGAGGTCCCATAGGGTGAGACATTCCCAATTTCATAACGGTATCAATTTCTTCTACACCTGCAACACCTTCATAAAGTGCATAAATTGCTTCATTTATCATTGGCATCAAGATACGATTCGATACAAAACCTGGGTAATCACTTACCTCAACAGGAATTTTGCCTAAGTTTTTAGACATTTCCATAATTCTATCTGTGATTTCGTCAGAAGTAGAATAGCCACGAATAACCTCAACAAGTTTCATGACAGGAACAGGATTCATAAAGTGCATTCCGATTACTTTTTCTGGTCTTTGTGTTGCACCAGCAATACGAGTAATAGAAATAGATGAAGTATTTGTCGCCAAAATAGTTTTTTCATCACATACTTTATCCAAATTCTCAAATATCTTGAGTTTGATTTCCATGTTTTCTGTGGCTGCCTCTACTACCAAATCTACACCTTTTACGCCTTCTTCAATACTTGTAAAAGTAGTAATTCTTTTCAGAGTAGCTATTTTTTCTTCTTCTGTCAAGATGCCTTTATTTACCTGACGATCAAGATTTTTTCCTATTGTATGTAAGCCTTTTGTAAGAGCATTCTCAGAAATATCAATAAAAGATACTTGATAATTGTTTTGAGCAAAAACGTGAGCAATTCCGTTGCCCATAGTTCCTGCACCAATGACTGCAATATGATTCATATTTGTAAAGTTTGTTTCAGTTTATAATTACTGGTTGAATAAGTATTATTTATACTATCTATTCTACAAAGATAACTTTTAAAGTCTAAAATTAAGAATTTGGTAACACTGTCTTTTATGAAAATAAATAGTGAATAGCTATTTTACGTTTTTTTGTATCTTTACCCAAACAGAAAACAAAAAGAAATGTCATTAAATACAAATAAAGCCAATCATTTACCAACCAAAGAAGAATTAATAGAAAGAATCAATGCTATAGATAATCCTTCTGAACTTTTACGTTTGCGTGTTTTTTTTGATGATGAAAATATCAATGAACAAGAAACACAAGAAGGTGTAGATGAGTATAGTAAAATGATTGATGAGGTTTTGGCAATTTATAAACAGAAAGATGAACCTCTTTTAATACGTCAAGAGCTTCCATCTATAAGTAAATTACAGATTTTTGAAAATCGTTTTGCTCCTCTGATGTTTTGGTTTAGTATTCTGATGCTCATGTTAATGGGTTTTATTATTATGTTTAGCTTTTCTCCTCAAGCAAGAGAACTAGTTACACCATGGGTATTATGGCAGATGACTATTTTGTATGGAATTTTAATGGTAGTTCCCTTGGCTGAATTGCTTTATGTTATCCATCTCAAAAATAAAGAAGGACTAAAGGTTTCTATTAATCAACTCGTATTTAGAACTATTGCAATTCCTCTTATGCCTTTACGTATGGGAGCAAGGCGTTTGTCGGATAATGATTGGCTCTGGATTCCGTTTTGGAAGTGGAGTAAATGCAATGACATACTTTTAGAGGAATTGAAGACAAAGTTTAGTATGCCCATGATTGGAATTGCTCTTCTGATTATTCCTATTCTGTTTATTGATTTGAATAAAACAGTTGGTGAACAGGTAGCTGCTCGTGTGCCTGATATTAGTTTGTATTTAGAAGCTGTACAGGCTTTTATTTGGATTGCTTTTACTTTCGAATTTATCTTAATGTTTTCAGTTACTCGTGATAAACTGGATTATTGTAAAGCCAATTGGATTGATTTGTTTATTATTTTGTTGCCCTTAGTTTCCTTTTTACGAACTTTTAGAGCTATTCAAGGACTAGCAAGAGTGAATCAAGTTGCTAGAGCTTATCGTTTTAAGGGGGTAATTACAAAAGTGAGAGAGGCTTTGGTTTTGGCTGATATGGTACAAAGAATAATGTACCCAAACCCCGAAACACAACTGAGAGCTTTACAAAAGAAGATTCAGAAAAACAGAAGAGAAAAAATTCATTTAGAGAAGCAAGTAGAAATGGCAGTAAGAAGAATTAAAAAATACAGAGAGAAACGAAAATTTAAAAATGAGCAAAAAGCACAGAAAAAAAAGCAAAAGCAAAATATATAGAATTCTCTAATTTCAGATAAATAAAAAAGCCTTAAATTCAAAACTTAAATTAAGACTTTTTGTGATTTTGTAAGATTTTACTCATACCAAGTTTATGAGTTAATGGCTTCTAAAACAGAATCTTTATATTGAATATCAAGATTATGAAATTCTCCATTTGGATGATTTTTTGCTAATTCTGCTCGCCCAGCTTTTACAGCAAGAGCAAACCAAGTAATAGATGGAAGAAGTTTACGATGCTTTTTCAAACCATAAAGTTTTGACATGTCTGTTTTCCATTCTGTGAAATACCATTCCATAGAAGGCTGATGAAATGCTTTTAAAGCTCTTTTGTCAAAAACAAAGTTTTGTGGGCGATATTTGGCTACATAATTTGATATCTCTGTAAATAAAATTTTAAAATCCTCTTGTGGCATATATTCGTGAACTGCTTCACATACCATTGTATTCGCTTTTGGAATCCAATAAAGATTAGCAATTTCATTTTGTTGTAGAATTTCTACCTCATAAGGCAATTCTAGATATTCATTTGTTGTTTGCATTGCTGGCATAATTGTAAAAATTGAAAGTAAAAAAATAGTAGATGAAAAAATGAATTTTATTAGGCATTCTATATCATATCTAAGATGAGAAGGGTTTTGTTTGAGTTATTTTAGAATAAAGTGAGATTTTTTGATGAAAAGCAATCAAATTAGAAAGTCATAAAAATTGAAATAAAAACGACATTAAAACAAAAAACAAATTTATCTTATCCTTTTTAGTAGTTTCCACGTATAACAAACTAAACAACGTACATCCTGAACGGTTTCGGTAAATCATTCATTTTTTGTATCTTGAATTCAAACTCAAAACTATTTAAATTCATAAATAGATTTTAAGAAAAAATACTTTAAACTAACATTATTTTTACCTTTTCACATACTAACTAAATTAAAGAAATTATGAATATCATGAAAGCCGTCAAAGTAGCCGTTTTAGTAGTTGTAGCTATTGTTGCTATCAAAATTATTATAGGATTTGTATTAGGAACGTTATTTACAACTGTTATTACTGGAGCTATAATTATTGGAGGAATTTATCTTCTTTATAGTGTTTTTAAATCTTAACTTTTATTAGGATTTGCTTCAAAAATACTATAAATTATATTTTCAAATTGTTAAAAACCTTATAAGCTAGTCTTGTTAAGGTTTTTTTATTGTATTTTTATGAAAAAATAAATAAAAATATTTCCTTCTGATATTAATTGAGCATATTATCATAACTAGAACTTATAAAATTTTGAAAAATTTGATTTATACTATTTTATCCAAAAAACGAATAGTTTTTTTGTCGTTTTTATTTACTTTATTTCTTTTAGTAAATTTTTCAGCTTCTGCTACACATATTGTAGGGGGAGAGTTAGAGTTTGTCCATGTTAGAGGAGATGTTTATCGTATCGGGATGGTAAAATATTTTGATGCTGTAAATGGAAACCCAGGTGCAATTGGGAATACAGCAACTATAGGTATTTTTTCTAAAAAAGATAACAGATTAGTTTTACAACTAGATATTCCTTTGATTTCTGACTCTCCTGTTCCTTACACTAATCCAGATTGTGCTATTGGTAATCTTTTGGTTAGACGAATCTATTATGCACGAGAAATTTCACTTAATAGAAATAACTTCAATGAACAAGAAGGGTATTATATGGTCTGGGAACGTTGTTGTAGAAATAACATTATCAGTAATATTATTTCTCCTGAAACCGCAGGACTAACTATGTATTTAGAATTTCCTGCTTTAATAGACAGAACAGGAAGATCATTTATCAATTCTGAACCACAGATTTTTCCACCACTTAGTGATTATGTGTGTGTAAATCAGCCTTTTTTCTTTGATTTTAGTGGTACAGATCCAGATGGAGATGAGTTGCGTTATCGCCTTACTGTTCCAATAAATGGTAGTAGTACATTTAATGACCCACGCCCTATAATACCAACTTCTGCTCCTTACTCAACTGTACAATTTGCACCAGGGATAAGCCTAAGTAATATGGTACCAGGGAGTGTTCCATTGCGAATAGGTCAAGATGGAATTCTTTCGCTTACAGCTTCTCAAACAGGACTTTTTGTGTTTGCAATTGCAGTAGAAGAGTATAGAAATGGAATAAAAATAGGAGAAGTAAGAAGAGATTATCAACTTTTAGTGCTTGATTGTCCGACAGCCACAAAGCCAAATGTAGCTTTCAAAGCTAATGCAAAACCTAATCGTTATGTAGAGGGAACTACAATTATTCTTGACGCAAATGAAGATAAATGTGGAAGTCTTTTCGTTACAGATTCTGACCCAAATACGGTAATTACTGCACGAGTAAAACCAATTAATTTTACAGATGCAAGTGGAATTTTATTACAAAATGGTGGAAATATCAGTGGACAAGGTGATGAACTTTCATTGAATGTTTGTTTTCCTGAATGTCCTCTTGATCCAAATGACCTTACAAAACCTTATATCATGGACTTTATTGTCTTAGATAATAGCTGTGCTGTTCCTCTTTTGGATACAGTACGTGTAAATGTACTTATTCGCAATCCTCCAAATGACCCTCCTACTTTTGTTACCGATGCTACTTTTGACCCAGTAACAAATTGTTATATAAAAGAAGTAATGGTAGGTCAGCAATTAACAATTAATACAACTGCTGACGATCCAAATGGAGATCCATTGAATATTGCTGTAACAGGTCTGCCAGCAGGAGCTAGTTTTACAGGAGCAACACAAGGAAACCCTATTTTGAGAGGGCAAGTTCTTTGGAATCCTAATTGTAATGTTTTAGCTCCTAATGAAACTGAAAAAACATTTGATGTTAGCTTTACTACAACAGATACTCGTAAATGTGATAATGTTCAGTCAGTAGAAACATGTTTGAAAATCAAAGTGTTAGCAGATACTACTCAAAACCGTGCACCAATTATTAATACAAATCTTGTTTTTGATGCTCTCACAAATCAATATGTATATGATAGCGTTTTTGTTGGAGACATAATTGATTTTAATACATTAGCTACTGACCCTGACGGAGATAGTATGAGTATTGCTTTTGTTCCTCAAAATTTTACTCGTAGTGGAAGAAATATTAATTATTCTCCTTTACAAGGAGTAGGAAGCATAAATTCGGATTTTTTATGGCAGACAAGTTGTGAAGATTTAGATAATCCACTTAATCCACAAACGTTTATAATGGACTTCAATGTAACCGACTATGATGCTTGTGGACTTGCCGATTCAACAGACCAAACAACAGTGCGTGTTGTTTTGCTTCCTCGTCCAAATATAAAACCTACTATTCGTGCCTCTATTGTCTACGATTCTACACGTATGGCATATTGTGATACCCTTACTTTAGGAGATTCTTATAGATTTACTCTTACAGGTAATGACCCAAATGGTGATAGTATTCAGATTACAGGAAATGGTGTAGGATTTAATTTTGCAGACTATCAGATGCAGTTTACACCAGTAGAAGGAAGACCAATACTAACCACTGATTTTGTATGGAATACAAACTGTGAACAAACTAATATTCCAATAGGAGTTCCAATAAATTTGAAATTCAGAGTAAAGGATTTTAATGAATGTGAAAATTCATTAAGTGAAGAGATTGATGTAAAACTAGTTGTTCTTCCTCCAGACCCAAATAATACTGCACCAGAAGCAAGACCAGAAATAACTACTTTTGATATTATTGAACAGGTTTTTGTAGATACTGTTTTTGTAGGAGATGCTATTTCTTTTGATGTTTTGGGACTTGATGCTCAAAATGATAGTGTTCTTTTGTATGCACAAGGAGTGGGTTTTGAGCTTTCAGATTTTAATATGACTTTCCCAGAGGTGAGTGGTTTTGCTCCTATTCAAAGTACATTTGATTGGCAAACGCTATGTGAATATTTGGGAGATAATCCAGTATCAAATCCAAGAAGAGAATTTTTGATTGATTTTATTATTAAAGATTTCAATGATTGTCAAGAGTCTTTAGGTGATACAGTTAGAGTAAAGTTGATTCTATTATATGATAGAAAACCAAATAATGCACCTGAAGTTTCTGCAAATCTAACTTTTGATGCTACTCAAAATTTATATATTCGTTCCGTTCGTGTAGATGAATTTGTTCGTTTTAATGTAACAGGAGAAGATATTGATAATAATGTCCTGTCTTTAGAAGGAAGTGGAATCGGATTTAATTTTGCTGATTTGAATATGAATTTTGAAAATGTATTTGGTTTGCCAACTCTTACAAGTGAGTTTACATGGCAGCCTTCATGCTCAAATCTTGGTTTTCAGAATGCAGATACCTCTTATTTTGCTGAGTTTATTGTTACAGATATTGCCAACTGTGATATTATTTATACAGATACTATCAAAGTTCGTTTTGATTTGACTGTTGATCCAACAAACACGCCTCCTACTTTAGAGTTACAAAATGTAGATTCTACATCTAATCCAAATGAGTATGTTATTCGTACAGAAATAGGACAGGAAATAATTATTCCTTCACTTGCTAATGATGTTGATGGAGATAGACTTTCGCTTTCTGCTCGTGGTGTTGGTTTTATACTTTCAGATTTGGGAATGCAGTATGAAAATAAAGAAGGTTTTCCTACTCTTCAAAGTGATTTTTCTTGGACTCCAAGCTGTGATGTACTAGATGGAGAGTTTAGTAAAGAATTTAAAGTGATCTTTACAGCTTCAGATACTACTCGTTGTGGTTTGCGTGCTTCTACTCCAAAAATTCTGACAATTATTGTAGAAGATGCAACTGTAAATCTTGATTTTACACCTGCTAATGTCTTTACACCAAATAATGACGGAAAAAATGATACATTCTATATTCCAAATCTTCCAGAAGATGATTGTAATGACCAATTTCAACGTGTAGAAATTTATAATCGTTGGGGAACATTACTCTTCGAAAGTAAAGACCGTAATTTTGAGTGGGACGGAAAAAATGCTTCATCAGGTCAGTATTATTTCTTAATCAAATACAGAAACAAGACTTATAAAAACTGGCTTACTATTTTGAGAGATTAAGAGCTATTTAAACCCTAAGAGTCTTTAAGACCCTTAGGGTTTTTACATTTATTTGAATTATGCTTTAATTGGATTATTACTTTTATAAAAAAGTAAACCCAACGAAAAAATAAATAAAATATGTAAATACCACGCTTGAGTAAGAAGGTCAAGATAATTTATTTGTCCATCGCTCAAACTAATTAAAAGTAAAACCTGTGCTCCATAAGGCAAAAGTCCTTGAACAATACAAGCAAAAATATCTAACAAAGAAGCTGTTATTCTTGGCTCTATTTCATAATTATCATTTAATGATTTGGCTATTTTTCCAGAAATCAAAATAGAAACTGTATTGTTTGCAATACAAAAATTAACGGCACTTACTAAAGTAGCCACTCCAATTAAAGCTGTGTGCTGATTTTTGATGAATTTACTGATTTTCTCTAAAATAAACTGTATTCCTCCCCCTTTTTCTACCATTGCAGCTAGTCCACCAGTAAGTAAAGAAAGATAAAATATTTCGCTCATTCCTTCAAAACCTTTGTAGGTTGTTTTACTAAATCCAATTATATCAAAACTATTCAAGTATAATCCCATCAGTCCAGAAAGAACAACACCTAAAAATAAAACAACAAAGACATTCATTCCTACCAAAGATAAAACAATAACTACAACATAAGGAATTATCAAAATCCAAGAAACAGATTTAGAAACAAAAGTGGAAGTCGAATCTATTTCTAAAGAAAATCCATACACAGTCAGAATAATAACTGTTACTAAAGCAGCAGGAAAAGCAACTTTAAAATTAGTTCTCATCTTGTCTTTCATCTCACAACCTAAAGATTGGGTAGCTGCAATAGTTGTATCGGAAATAACAGAAAGATTATCTCCAAACATTGCTCCTGTCAATAAAGCAGCACCCATAATTGAAACAGAAATCCCACTTTGTTCTGCTAGAGCCATCGTAACCGAACCCAATGCTACAATTGCACCCACAGAAGTACCTGCTGACAACGACAAAAAAGCTGCTATCAAAAATATTCCGACAGGATAATAACTTGGAGAAATATAGTTGATTCCTAAATTGACGACAGCATCAACACTTCCAGTTGCTTTTGTGATTGTTGAAAATGCACCTGCTAAAAGGTAAATGATACACATGGTCAAGATTTTTTCATCACCACAACCTCTTAAAAAGGTATCCATGTTTTCCTTGAAAGGAATTCTGAGCAAAACAAAGGCTACAAAAATGCCTAAACAAACAGCAATAGGAGAAGGAAGAGCATAAAAATCATTGAAATAAATCCCTGCGCCTAAAAATGTACCTACAAAAACAAATAAAGGAATAAGTGCAATCCAGTTTGAAGTAGGTATAAAATTTTCAGAAAGAGAATTAGAAGATTCTGTAGTAGAAGTTACTTTTTTCATAGAAATTATTGGTTAATTGTAAAAATTATCAATAATCTCTTTTACTCTGTTTTGGTAGAGAAAAAAGCATAAAAAGCAGTCAGATAACCACCTTATTGAATTAGTTAGATTACTAAGGCGTTTTTTTTCCGAAGGTATAAATTTTATAAAAAAAAGTATATCGGCTTATCGATTGCAGCACCTTGCTTACGCATGCAGGTTGCTATCCTTTTCTAAACTCAAGTTGAAGTAAAGAAAAGAGATTCTTGATAATTGAGCTGCAAAGGTAAGAGTTATTTTTAGAAATTAAACAAAGAGAACTCTTAAAAATGATGAAATATTTAATAAGGATAGAATCGTATTTTTTTGATTTAGAAATGTTATTTTTGTTTTATAGAATATTTTACCAAAAATATAAAGAAAGCAGAACCTAATCTTTGAAAAAATGAAAAATATAATCTATATACTTTATTCATTTCTATTGTTTCTCATGTGCTGCAATTCTGAGACAAAAATAGTTGAGCAACATAATGACCAAAATATATTGGATAGTCTAAATAAGGTAAAGAAATTAGACAGTCTAAATTTAGCTACTCAGATGAGTATTGAAGATTATTTAGAAAATATACCACAGAAAAACAGTCAGAACGAAAGCGAACTTGAAGAGTTAGAATTAGGTGATACTTCATTTCAAATTCCAAATAGCAAAAGGTTTGATGTAGATAATGTTCACATAGCTAGAAAATTTTTACTCACAAATAAAGGAAAAGATATTTTTGAAAATAAATTAAACAGAAAAATTCTGTTTATGCCAAAAGAGCATAAAAATGCTCAATTAGTAAACAGTTATAATAATGTTTTGCTACAAACTATCCATAAATCTTTTGATGAACATTGCCCTTTGGTTCTTTCGCCTGATATTATTTGGCTTGCCATTACACAAGGTGCTTCTATTCATATTAATGAAAAGTTTGATTCTTTAGAGAAAGTTATCTTCAAGAAAAATAAACCTAAGAAGTTAGTAATCAGAAATGATAGTTTAGAGTATGACGGAAGACATTGGCAAGACTTAGTTTCTTCTTTATCTAATGAAACTACAAAATATACCAATTCAGATTTTTATTCTTTTTTTGTTCCTAAATTTTCAACTACAACTCCCACACAAACTACAGCTTATCAAGTAACTTTACTCAATTCTTACAAAAAAGCCTTTGAATATGTAGGAGAAAGTGGTTGTGGTATTCCATATATCACAGTTACAGGAACAAAAGAAGATTGGGAGTTGATTTATTCAAGACTAAAAGAATTAGATAAATTAGGATTAAAATATTGGAGGGTAGAACTAGAACCTATTATTCAAGAATTTATAAATGTCTTTGATGATAAAACAAATACCATTTTTTGGCAAGACATCTATAAAAACATGGAAGGTTATGGAGCTGATTATAGTTCGGGTTGGATTATAAAATTCTTTCCTTATATACTTTCTCTTGGGGAAACTGTATCTACTGATGAAGAAACGTATATACGAAAAATAGAAAAGATTTTTATAAAAAATAAGTTTTTAGAAGGAAATAATTATCTACTTTCAACTCTGTCCACAGATGTTTTCCCATCTAGCATAGTAGAAATTGATATAACTTGGAATAATCATTTTAAAAATGAAACACAAAAACTAAAGCTTTATGCAGGTTTTTTTGCTATCAAGCAATATCCAGATAAATCTTTAGAGCCTGTGATTTCTTGGGCTTTATGTGAGAAAAAAGCAAGATTTTCTGACCACGAGCTAAAATATTCATATAGAGATGAAAAAATGGTACATTACCCTAATTGGAGTCCGTTTATAGTGGATAGTATGACAAATTCGGCTATCTATAATCATAGGAGATTTAAGAATAGCATTGAAAGTATAGAATTTGTCAAGCAGAAAATTAAAAGTGATTTGGAAGAAAAATTTAATCTTTCAAAAGATACTGTTTCTTTTGTTGTTTTATTAAATGGAAAAGTAGAAAATATAAAATTTACAGGAACGAAAGAAGCCAAAAATCAAATCGAAGAAACATTGAAAAATCTTGATGAAGAATGGTTTCCTGCTATTGTAAAAGCTGGAAGAATGGCTAGAACATCAGAACAAAGAAATTTAAGAGTAAAAGCCAATAGCAAAGTAATTATTCCACTCAATTAAAATGAAAAAATAGATGAATTTTGTAATCGTTTTTATCTAAACAACAATAAAAAGATTCTCTACTGAAGAGAAATTTATAATACTATATATTCCTTTACTTTTGGTAAAAGTTGAGTTGATTTATCAAATTTTCCATTGCTGTTTAAAAGATACATTTTTTTGACTTTCTCTGTCAAATCGACAATTTTTTTAATATTCTCATTATATTCGTTTATCATGTTTCGACTTACTCCAATTTGAATGCTACGAATATTTAATTTTGATCCTCGTAATGTTCGCTCTGGATCCCATTGAACCAAAATTTGAGCATCTTTTATATTTCCTTCCGACTTACTAGCATCTGTATCTACAGCTAGTTCAAGACATTTATCCCAAAAATCTCTTTTTAGATGAATTTCTAATATTCTTTCTTGATTGGGTTTGTTTGCCCAGTTACTGCGTTCCATGAGCCATAAAAAAGAAGGTTTTATCCATGTCATTCTATGAAATGAAAACTCGCTTCCAAACTTTTGTAATTCAATCGCTTGATTAGCAATGTTATCATTGAAGGCTTGATAGACAATGATTGTGTCTT
Organism: Bernardetia sp. MNP-M8; assembly: GCF_037126285.1. NCBI lineage: Bacteria > Pseudomonadati > Bacteroidota > Cytophagia > Cytophagales > Bernardetiaceae > Bernardetia > Bernardetia sp. MNP-M8. Next base: position 1,735,035 of record NZ_CP147012.1, on the reverse strand, counting down.
TATCAAAAGTAGCACGAATTGTTTTGTAGTTATTGATATGGCTCATTTTCTGAAGTTTTAGAATAAATTAGTTTTTTATCAAAACTCTAATTCATTGTTTTTAATTCAGAAAATATCAAAAAAATCCTTTATTCAGTCTTGGAAAAGAAAAAATAAAGGATTTGATAAAAGAATTCTATTTACAACAACTATTTAACTTGCGCTCCTGTATTGACCATTTTTTCAGGACTTACAAAGACAAGTTTTCCTTTTTCATTTTCGGCTAAAAGAATCATTCCTTGAGAAACTATTCCTCTCATTTTTCGTGGTGCAAGATTGGCAAGCCAACACACTTGTTTTCCAATTATTTCTTCTGGTGAAAAATGTTCTGCAATTCCACTAGCTACAGTTACCTCTTGCTCACCTACTTCCAAAGTGATTTTCAAAAGTTTATCTGCTTTCTTTATCGGTTCTGCATTTTTGATGGTTGCAACACGAATATCAATTTTAGAAAAATCATCAAACTGAATTTCAGGTTGAATTTCTGCAATCGGACTTACTTCAGCATTTTCTTCTTTCTGTTCTTTTAATTCTTGCATTTTTCTAGCCTTATTATCTTCTAATTTTTTGACTTGACTTTCTACCAATTCGTCTTCTATTTTTTCAAAAAGTAGAGTTGCTTTATTTATTTTTCCTTTTATTAAGTCAAGTTTTCCTGCTAAATTCCAAATTGAACCGTTTTCATTTTCTAGTTTTAAGTTCAACATTTGAGCAATTTTATCAGAAGTTTCAGGTAAAAACGGACGCATCAAAATAGATAAATTAGCTGTTAGTTCTGCACTAATTTTCATAATTTGTTCTACTCGTTGTGGTTCTGTTTTTTGAAGTTTCCAAGGCTCTGTTGTGGCAAGATATTTATTTCCAATTCGTGCCAGTTCCATTACTTCATATAATCCTTCTCTAAAATTAAAGCCCTCTAAATTCTGACTTACTTTTTGAGTCTGAATTTTTATCCCTTCTAAAGTTTCTTTATCAAAATCAGTTAGATTTTGTTCAGTTGATAAATCTATACTTGGAACAGTTCCTTCATAATATTTATTTATCAAAACCACAGTACGATTAACAAAATTTCCAAGTGTATCTACAAGTTCATTATTAATTCTTGATTGATAAACTGCCCATGTAAACTCACTGTCTTTTGTTTCTGGAGCAATAGAAGTCAAAACATAACGCAGCTCATCTTTTTTGGTAGGAAATTCTTCTACATATTCATTGAGCCAAACAGCCCATTCTCTTGATGTAGAAATTTTATCGCCTTCCAAATTCAAAAAGTTGTTGGCAGGAACATTTTCAGGTAAAATATAATCGCCATGTTCTTTAAGAATGATAGGAAAAATCAGACAGTGAAAAACAATATTATCTTTTCCTATAAAATGAATAAGACGAGAGTTTTCAGATTCGTCTTGTTGCTTTAACCAATATTTCTCCCATTTATTCTCTTCTCCTTGATTTTTTGCCCACTGTTTGGTTGCCGAAACATAACCAATAGGAGCATCAAGCCAAACATAAAGCACTTTTCCTTTTGCGTCTGGAAGAGGAACAGGAATTCCCCAATCTAAATCTCTTGTCATCGAACGCTCGTGCAAACCCTGCTCTATCCAAGACTTACATTGACCATAAACACTTGTACGCCAAAGGTCTTTTTTGTCTTCCAAAATCCATTCTCTAAGCCAAGTATCATAATTTTGTAAAGGCAAAAACCAATGAGAAGTAGATTTCAAGACAGGTTTTTCGCCACTCAATGCTGATTTTGGATTGATTAATTCTGTAGGACTCAATGTAGAACCACATTTTTCACATTGGTCTCCAAAGGCATTATCATTCTGACAATTCGGACATGTTCCTACAATATATCTATCAGCCAAAAACTGCTCAAATTTTTCATCATAAAACTGTTCGTTGGTCTGCTTTGTAAAAACATCCTTTTCGTAAAGAGTAGTAAAAAATTCTTGGGCTGTTTCTTTATGTACTTCAGTCGATGTGCGATGATAAATATCAAATTCTATCCCAAAATCTTTAAATGAGTTTTTGAGAAGAGTATCGTATTTATCAATAATTTCTTTTGGTGTAATTCCTTCTTTTTTGGCTCTAAGCGTAATTGCTGCACCATGTTCATCACTTCCACATACAAAAACAACATCATGATTTTTCATTCGGAGATAACGCACATATGTATCTGCTGGCAAATATGCGCCTGCAATGTGTCCGATATGAAGTCCACCGTTGGCATACGGAAGAGCAGCCGTAACAGTAGTTCGTTTGAAATCTTGTGATGTTTTTATAGAAGTCGACATAGATATATTTTTAGAACTGAAAAATCAGTTTAACAAGTGGCAATTTGAATTACTATAGATTAATCTACAAAAATAGGAAAAATGTAAACCGAATAATATTTTAAGTATAAAAACTTTAAGATTTTTGAGGAAAATATGATTTCATGTACTTTAATTTGATGAAAATCAATTTATATACAACTAAAATGTCACTTTTTTTAAAATAAATATAACTATAAAAAGTACTTGTATAACTAAACCATTGTTTTTTGTTTTTTTTTGAAATAAATAAAAATAGCGCATCAATTTTGTCAAATAGATTTTATGCTTACTAAAAGCATACTCTTAATTACTCAAACTTATTTAATTTTATTTAATTCAGACACTTATGAAAACTATTTTTTCTTTCATGTTTGCGACGATGTTATTTTTTGCTTTGCAATCAAATGCTTCGGCTCAACAATACTTTACTTATGATGGAGATACATTCTCTGTACTTCTAAAAGCTAATAGTGCAAATACGCAAGTAATGGAAGTGAGTTTTTCTGATAAAGGAGAATGGCATAAATTTAATATCATTGATTTTCAAGATTTAGAAAGCACAGGGGAAGGTGGATTTCTCTATACAGTAAAAGATGGAAAAGGCGATAAGTATCATGTTGATTATTACCGTTCTCAAGACTACATTATTGTATATTCTAATGATTATGAAACTCAATGGACTCTTTACAGAAGATAAGTTATTTGTCTCAAAAATAAATTTGAAAGCATCTATCACTAATTTGGTAGATGTTTTTTTTGTTTGTGTAAAATTATGAGATAATTTGTTTTTATAGTTGTAAATTTTGATTTGTATCTGTTTTGTAGAATTTAATTTTAAAGGGATTTTTTATGAAAAATTTATGTTTTTTTAAATAAAGTAAAAAAAAAGATTAAAATAGCACACTGTTTGTAAATAATTTCATGTGCTTAATTTACTAATATTACTACAATCTTAAATTTAAAAAGTATGAAAACTCTTTTTTCTTTCATGTTTGCAGCGACCTTATTTTTCGCTATCCAATCAGAAGCAGCAGCTCAAAAATATTTCACTTATGATGGTGATGTATTTTCTGTACAACTCAAAACTAATAGTGCCAATACTCAAGTAATGGAAGTTTTCTTTTCTAGTAAAGGAGAATGGCATAAATTTGATATTATTGATTTCCATGACTTAGAAGATACTCACGAAGGAGGTTTTCTTTATACAGTGAAAGATGGTAAAGGAGATACGTATGACGTAGATTATTACCGTAATCAAGACTATATTATCGTTTATGCAAGTGACCATAGTACAAGTTGGAAACTTTACAAAAGATAAGAATCTGATTTAAAAATATTCAAAAACACCTATCAATTATCTGATTAGGTGTTTTTTTGTGGAAAATAGTTTAGCAAACGATATATATAGAAACACAGGCATTTACTTTTGCGCAAACTACCATATAGCAAAATGAAATTCAGCAAACTGCTTTAGTAAAAATAATTAAATTTAAACTTTAAAGAATATGAAAAAGTGGTAATGATACAACCATTGAAATTGAATGACTGATTTTTTTAGTAATTTTGTAATTAATCAAAAATTAATATTCATTACTCAAAAACAAATCTATGTTAGTACAAATGCCAACTGGTGGAATGGACATCGCCAATATTTTAATGATTGTCGGTATGGTAGCTGTCTTTTATTTCTTTTTGTTACGTCCACAACAACAACAACGCAAAAAACAAAAAACATTTTTAGAGTCTTTAGCTAGAGAAATGAAAATAGTTACGACAGGTGGTTTACACGGAAAAATAATTGATGTAAGCGAAGCAACTGTAACAGTAGAAATAGACAAAGGAGTTCGTATCAAATTAGATAAAACAGCTATTGCTTACGAGTCTGGAGTAGTTGCTGAAACTAAAAAATAAATATTCAATTACTATTATTAAAAATCAAATGAAAAAAATAAATTTATTTTTCGTCTTTGTTTTGTTTTTTGCTCTTTTATCTGCGTGTAAAAAAGACGATGAAAAAGAACCGACAGCAAAGGAGAATTTAGTTGGTAAAACATGGGTAATAACGGAAGTAGATTCTGATATATCATCTACTTTTGGAACTTTACCTCCAGAACTGACAAACGATTTTAATCCAACAGAAGGTTTAGAGGGACAAACAATTATTTTTAATGAAAATGGAACTTTTCTAGTAGGAGAAGATGATAATCAACAACAAGGAAACTGGACACTTTCAGAAAATGGGCAGACACTTACTTTTAGTGGTTTGGCAGAAGGAGATTTGACAGAATTTGTAGATGCTCAAACACTTGCTAATTTACAAACATTTGAAGTGACTACTCTTAATAACTCAAAACTAGCTATTCAAAATAATACAAATGTTGCTCTCCCTGAAGAGATAACAGAACAAATAACAGGGTTTCCAATTCCGATAACCCTGATTGTAAAACTGAATATTACTTTTGATAAACAATAAGTTTTATAAAAAATTATAAACAAAATTAGTTGACAAAAGGCTTTAAAAATCATAAAGACAAACTTTCAAGTTATATTGAAAATTTGTATTTTTGTCTGATTATCAAGAATATAAGAATCAAAATTTAATTCAAAAAAATAAAAAATATATGGCATTAGTAGCAGATACTCCACAAGTTCTAGGTTTCGAACTTACTGAAGAACAAGCAGAAGTACAAAAAGCAGCAAGAGATTTTGCACAAACTCAGCTTTGGGATGGCGTTATTGAACGTGATAACGAACAAAAATTTCCTACTGAACAAGTCAAACAAATGGGTGAACTTGGTTTTATGGGAATGATGGTAAGTCCAGAGTATGGAGGAAGTGGAATGGATACTGTTTCTTATATTTTGGCTATTGAAGAAATTTCAAAAGTAGATGCTTCGGCTTCTGTTTGTATGTCTGTAAACAACTCACTTGTTTGTTGGGCATTGGAAAAATACGGAACAGAAGAGCAAAAACAAAAATTCTTAAAGCCACTTGCATCAGGAGAGAAAATCGGAGCTTTCTGTCTTTCTGAACCAGAAGCAGGTAGTGATGCTACTTCACAGCGCACAACAGCAGAAGATAAAGGTGACCATTATTTGTTAAATGGAACAAAAAACTGGATTACAAATGGTAAAACAGCTTCTATTTATTTAGTAATGGCTCAAACTGATGTAGATAAAAAACACAAAGGAATTAACTGTGTAATTGTTGAGCGTGGGATGGACGGTTTTGTAGTTGGTAAAAAAGAAGACAAAATGGGAATTCGTGGTTCTGATACACATTCTTTGATGTTTACAGATGTAAAAATTCCTAAAGAAAATCGTTTAGGTTCTGACGGACAAGGTTTCAATATTGCTATGGCTACTTTGAATGGTGGACGTATTGGCATTGCTGCACAAGCTGTAGGAATTGCTGGTGGTGCTTTAGAATTAGCCTTGAAATACTCAAAAGAAAGAAAAACATTTGGTAAAGAAATCCACAAACACCAAGCAATTGCTTTTAAATTGGCTGATATGGCTACAAAAGTAGAAGCTGCTCGTTTGCTTTGTTTGAAGGCTGCTCAAATTAAAGATGCAGGTGGAGATTATTCTCTTTCAGGTGCAATGGCAAAACTCTATGCTTCAAAAATTGCTATGGAAGTAACTTCTGATGCTATTCAGATTCACGGTGGATATGGTTATGTAAAAGAATATCATGTAGAAAGAATGCTTCGTGATGCAAAAATTACAGAAATCTATGAAGGAACTACTGAAATTCAGAAAATTGTAATTTCAAGACATATTTTGAAAGACTAATTTCAAACCCTTGTTGATGGCTACATTTGAGCCTCAACGACGGTTCTGTATTTCATATAAAACAAGAAAACAGATATATAAAATTATGTATCTGTTTTTTTTATAGTTTACGCTTATATAAAACTATGAAAAAGATTAAAAAATATCTCAAAAAAATAATGCTTATTTCTTTTCTTCTCATTTTGGGAGTAATAGGAAGTATAATTATAGCTGATTATCTGGTTGTTTCCAAAACAGAAAGTAGCCTTTTTGAAAATGTAACAATGATTCCCACACGAAAAGTAGGTGTTGTTTTGGGAACAAGAAAAATTTTACCAAATGGATATATAAACAATTATTTCACGTATAGAATTGATGCAACAGTTTCACTTTATAGGTCTGGCAAAATAAAATATATTATTGTTAGTGGCGATAATAGTACAAAAGAGTACAACGAACCTGAAGACATGAAAAATGCCCTGATTGCAAAAGGAATTCCAGAGGATAGAATTTTTATGGATTTTGCAGGTTTCCGAACGTTAGATTCTGTTGTAAGGGCGAGAGAAATTTTTGGACAAAGTTCATTTACTGTTATTTCTCAAAAATTCCATAATCAAAGAGCTATTTATTTGGCACATTTGGAGGGAATGGAAGTTATTGGTTTCAATGCAAAAGATGTAAGTATAAAGTACGGAATCAAAACACAAATTAGAGAAAAACTTGCTCGTGTGAAAGTATTTGTAGATTATCTAACAGGAAAAGAACCCAAATTTTTAGGCGAAAAAATAATTATTCCATAAAACAGGCTATTTCAAAACATTTTTTACTACTTTTACGTAATACATACCAAACAGTCGGTTTATTTATTTCAAATAGAAAATTAATGAACATACAAACAGCAATAGAAAAGGTAAAATCAAATCCAAAAGTCATTTTCTTGATTGATGGAATAGGTGCTTTAGTTACTTCGCTTTCTTTATTCGGAATAGGTTTTTGGTTGAGTGATTATTTCGGAATGCCTAAAAATATTCTTTACATTTTATCAAGTATTGTTGCATTTTATGCTTTTTATTCTCTTTCTTGTTACTTTTTCTTATTTGATAAGTTAGGAAAAACGGACAAAAACTGGCAATCATTTTTGAAAGTCATCATTACAGCAAATATTTTATATTGTACTGTGATGCCATTTTTAATGCTGTTTCATTATGAAGGCTTGACTGTTTTGGGAATGAGTTATTTTATCTTTGAGATATTTGTAATTCTAGTTTTAGTAGTTTTTGAGATAAAAGTAGCATCCAACTAAAAATCCTCAACGACACTTTTAAGCTCGTTGACGGTTAAATTAAACTTATGACAAAAAATTCTACAAAAGAGGCTATTTTAGCTATTTCATTTCGTGTCTTTTTAGAAAAAGGGTACAAAAATGCTACACTTACCGAACTTGTAAAGGCTTCTAAAGTATCAAAAGGAGCATTTTATCATTATTTTAAAAGTAAAGAAGAATTATTTGATGCAGCTATTGATAAATACTTTTTTGCACTTGCTTCACCTGTTATTGATTTTGAACCTTCTGAAAATCAAACTTTTTTAGAGAATATTCAAAATTATTTAACTCAAAAACAACAAGTTGTAAGAAAAGTAGCAGAAGAACTATCTCTTACTCTCAATGCTAATTATTTGAATGTTCTTTTGGAGGCAATGCAGCTTTTTGAACATCATAAAAAACGTTCTCTAGCTCTTTTGGATAAAGAATTAATCATCTATCAAAAAATAATACAGATTGCTCAATCAAAAAATGAAGTCAAGCCAAATTTAGATGCTGTTTTACTTTCCAAACAATTCTATTTTATGCTTGATGGATTCGAACTACATACACTTATTTTATCCGATTTGAATGCCAAAAGTTATGCAGAAGTAAATCAACTTTTTGAGCAGTTTTATCAATTAATTAAAGTTTGATAATCTAACAGCTAACCGTCGTTGAGGCGTTGCCGTCAACGAGGTTTTTATTTTTAAGTTTTACCTACCGACTGTTCGGTTTTTAATTTTTATATATAATGATTACAGTTCAAAACCTTACTTATTCTTATCCTAAAGCTGAAAAACCGACTGTAAAAGAGGTTAGTTTTGAAGTAGTGGAAGGCGAAATTTTTGGTTTTCTAGGACCAAGTGGTGCAGGAAAAAGCACTACTCAAAAAATTCTGACCAAACTATTAAAAAATTATGAAGGAAATATTTTTATAAAAACTCAAAGTCAAACTCACAATCCAGATAAGGAGCTTAGAGAATGGAAAAACGAGTATTACAATCAAATAGGTGTTGGTTTTGAACTTCCTAATCACTACTCAAAACTTTCAGCTTTAGAGAACTTACAATTTTTTGCTTCATTTTATGAACTTGATAAACAAAATATCAATCAAAAATTAATGCAGCTTTTAGAAAGTGTTGGACTAGGAAAAGATGCAAAAAAGAAAGTTCAAGACTTTTCGAAGGGAATGAAAATGCGACTCAATTTTGTGCGTGCGTTGATTCACAATCCACCTATTTTGTTTTTAGATGAACCCACTTCTGGACTTGACCCTGTTAATGGAAAAATTATAAAAGATATTATCTTGAATCTAAAAAAAGAAGGCAAAACGATTATTCTCACAACACATCACATGAACGATGCTGAGCAACTTTGTGATAGAGTGGCATTTATGGTAGAAGGACAAATTCCACTTATAGATTCTCCAAAAAACTTAAAAGAAAAATACGGAAAACGGATATTAAAAGTAGAATATTCTCAAAATGACAAATCAGAAAGACAAAATGAGCTTTTTGAGTTAGAAAACCTAGGACAAAATGAAGGATTTCAAAAGCTAATTCAGCAAAATTATATTCAATCAATGCACTCTCAAGAGGCTACTTTGGAAGATATTTTTATTGAAGTTACAGGCAAAAAACTGATTTAAAATTGTGTAAGCAAATTAAAGACAGACTGAAAGGCTGTCATACTATTATGAAAAAAATACTCAAAATAACACTGTGGGAACTCATTTTACAAGCTCGTCAGCATATACTTACTGTCGTGGGAATTATTACACTTATTTATAGTTTGATTTTTGTTTTTTTTGATGAATTTCCTACTAAATTTATCATTTTACTTATCAGCACTGATCCTACGATGTTAGGGTTTTTATTTATTGGTGTTTTGATACTTTTTGAAAAAGGCTCAAAAACTATAGAAGCTGTAGTAATTACACCTATTAAAAAGTCAGAATATTTACTGGCTAAAATTATTTCTCTTACAGGAATTGCACTTTTGTCTAGTTTGATAATGGCTTTTACAAGTCAAAAAGAATTTAACTTTTTTATTTTGAGTTTGGCTGTTTTACTTTCTTCAGCTCAATTTCTTTTAATTGGTTTTTTGGGAGTTGTTCGTATCAAAACGATTAATCAATATTTATTTACGTTTCCATTTTTGATTTCGCCTTTGATGTTGCCACTCTTAAATTTTTTTGAAATTACTGATTCAATTTTTCTTTATATTTTTCCATTTCAAGCCTGTCTATTACTTTTTCAAGCTGCTTTTGAGCCTATTTTGGTTTGGCAATGGATTTATGCACTTATTTATTTGCCATTTAGTACGATTGGTTTTTACTTACTTGCTCTAAAATTTTATGATAAATATTTGATTCAGAATTGAGAAAATTATCAAAATAATAAACTATGAAACCCATTACTTTTCTTCATTTATTGAAAAATGATATAACCAATATTTTAAGAGATAAAACTCTTTTGATGATGCTTGTTTTGCCACTTTTAATGATTTTTGGTTTGAAAGCTAGTTTGTCTGCTCTAAATGAATTACTTCCTTTGCTTCCAAATTATTATTCTCTTTTACTGGCTATTTTAGCTACCACATCAGCCCTATTGGGAGGTTATATTATTGCCTTTGTGATGCTTGATGAAAAAGATGAAAATGTTTTTACAGTAATTCGTGTGATGCCTTTTTCTATATCTTTATTTATGGCTTATCGCCTTTTATTGGCTGGTTTTTGGGCATTTTGTTTTGCTTTCTTGACTTTTCTAGTTTTAGATATTCAGAATTATTCTTTATCAGAAAAGCTACTTTATAGTATTTTTTGCTCTCAAACATCTCTTGTTGCTCTGCTTTTTATAGTTACATTTGCAAACAATAAAATTGAAGGAATTACTTTTATTAAGGGTATAAATTTTTTCTCTGTTCTTCCTGCTTTAGCTTTTTTTATTGATTCTTCATGGAAACATATTTTCAGTGTTTTTCCTTTTTACTGGACATATAGAGCAATACAAGAGCCTAATTTTTTATGGATTTTAATTTCTATTTTTAGTCATTTTATAGTTTTCTTGGTGGGATATTATTTGTTTTTGAGAAAAATAGAGTAGATTTAATTTTGCTTACAAAATCAAAAAGGTAGTAATCTGAATTAGATAAACTAATCCAGATTACTACCTAAATAAATTTGTTTTGTCTTTATTTTTCTAAATTTATTTCATTCTTTTGAAGCTATATGACATATTGTAAGCTAAATCATAAGCTCTTTGATTGTCTTTCTTCCACCAAATTATAGCATAAAAATTAGTGTCACTTTCTGGGTCTATAAAGCCAATAACCCAAAAAAGCCAAGTTGGGTGTCTTGCTGTCGAACAACGAATCCAATATCCATCATATCCACCACTTTTATATGCACCCTCTGAGATAGCACGATAACCTTTTTCATTGGCAATCTTTTGAACCATACCTTTAGAGGTTGCCGAATAATCTTTGAAAGGATACATTTCTAACCAAGTCAGATTGTCGCCTGATTCGAAAGCTGTTCCACTACTTTGTTTGATTTCATGTGTACTTGGAATAGAAAACTGAACCCCATAACTATCCCAGTTGTAGAGTGTTGTTTGAGCTTCTACTTGATGAATTGAAAAACTAAAAAGTAGTACAAATAGAAAAGAACTAATGATTGATATAGAAATGAATTTTTGCATAGTAGTAGTTTTTGATAAGTGTATAAGTAATTTAATGAAGACAATTACACACTTTAAGCCATTATCAATTTTTAATTAAAAAAAGTTAAGATAATACTATAAAAACTTTATACAATTCTATTAAATACATAAAATAACTTACTGATTATTAATTGTTTAGTGATTAAAGTTCAGAAGAATTCTTAATCAAACGAAGGCTACACCAAGGCGTTTCTTCTGTTTGTTTTTCGACAAGCCAACCAAACTCTTCTGCTCGTTGCTGGATGTCTTTTATATCGTTGTTATGAAAACCACTCAAAACTAATGTTCCTGTTTCCTCTAAAAGCTCTGAATACAAAGGCATCTCTTCCAAAAGAACATTTTTATTAATATTGGCAAGTAATATATCAAATTTCTTTCCTTGAAATACTTTTGCAGTTCCATGCCTAGAATCTATTTTTAGATTATTTCTTTCTGCGTTTTCTAAGGAGTTTTCTACTGACCAATCTTCTACATCACAAGCATACACTTCTTTTGCTCCTAATTTAGCTGCCATAATCGCTAAAATTCCTGTTCCTGAGCCTGCATCTAACACAACTTTATCTTTATGATTTATTTCAAATTGATGACCTAACATCAAACGTGTTGTTTGGTGGTGTCCTGTTCCGAAAGACATTTTTGGAGTAACAATTATTTCGTGTTCAAAATCAGGTTCTGCTTCGTGAAAATCAGCTCTGATGATACATTTTTTTTCTTGTTTACCTATAGAATCATTATATTCTAAACGAATTGGCTGAAAATTTTCTTCCCATTTCTTATTCCAATTTTGTTTTTCTTCTTTTTCAATAGAGTAAGTAAGCAGGTTTTGAAATTCATAATTTTTTAAAATTTCTCTTACAGCATTTTCATCATAGTTTTCTTCTGCCACTGAAGTAATCCAAACTGTTTTTTTATTTGGATCAAGAACAGCATTTTCAGAATACATACTTTCTTCTTCCATAATGGCATCAAACCCCAACTCTGCAAGCTCATAATAGGCTATTTCTGCAATACTTTCTATGGTTTTTATACGAACGACAACAAACATATTTTTATTTTTTGTTTGTTGGTGTCGCTGTGCTAAAACACCAACAAAGGCGTGAAATTTATTGAAAAATAAATACCGTCATCGATAAAATAAATTATCAATAACGGTATTTCAGTATATTTTATAGTACAAAGAACGGATTATTTTCAGTATAAAACCAATTATAAATATATTAAACTCGGTTCATTTTTGCTTCCATAGATTGCTGTGTGTGAGGAACAGCACGCAAACGTTCTTTTGAGATAAGTTTGCCAGTATCTTTACAAACTCCATACGTTCCATTTTTGATTCTGAAAAGTGCACGTTCTAGGTCTGCAATAAATTTTTGTGCTCTAGCAGCTAATTGATTGAGTTGTTCTTTTTCCATTGAACTTGCTCCATCTTCTAAATTTCCTGCACTAGTTCTATTTTCAGCTGCATCTTCTCTCATGATAGACTTTTTTAGATACTCTAATTCATCTTTAGATTTAGCCAATTTTGAATTAAGAATAGCTTCAAATTCTTTGAGTTCCTCAGCAGAATAGCGTAACATCTGGTTATTTTCCATAATAAATAATATGTTTTAGTGATGTGTAAATTTTTGCATGTACTTTTTTACGAACACAAAGGTAATTGATTTATTTCAATCAATCCAATAAAATAATGCTATTTATTCAAAAAAGCATATTAAATTTGGATGTTGTCTTAATGAACGGACTATTATTTTACGATAATAGAATAATTAATAATCTATTCTATAGAGCGATAGGAAATCTATATTTTTGTCTTAAATAATTGATTTTCAATTGTTTAGTCTGTTTTTAGACTTTGCTTTTTACTTTTGTGTTATTGGTTATTGTGTAACTAATTATATAGTTTTTACGAAAAATTTAACATAAAGTTGCCTTAATATTGCTATTTAAATTTTCTTTTTTTTGAAAGATTGGCTATGTATAAACCTGAAATCCAGAAAAAATGATACAGCTTAGTTTAACGATGCTAAAAAGTATGAAGAATCAATTTTTTAAATGCTATCTACAAACTCTTTAAAATCTGCAAAAGCATTTTCATATTCTTGTCTTTCAAAAATATAAGGTCTGTGATAGTTTTCAGGTATTTTCCATATCACTCTTTTTTCGTCTTTTGTTATTTCTACAGGATAATACCCACAATCTCTATTTGCACAATAACTACAACAATAAAGTTCAACATATTCGTTTTGTATCTTTAATTCTTTCTGTATGGTATCTTCAAACTGTTCTTTAGAAAAATCTTCTCTAGAGAACCAAGCTGATACATCTTCATAAGTGGCTTCTTCTCCTAGTATTCTTTTGAGTGCAAACTTTTGTCCTGGAAGATAAATTTTATCTATTATATTTTCTCCTTGTTCTACTTTAGAAACATTAAAATGGAAGGTAAGATAATTACAATGGTAATGTTTTTCATCTAAAATTCGCCTTTTATAAAAATTAAAATTGATATACTGGGCAAAGTCATTCCCATTTATAATGTAATTTGCTGTGATATATTTATCTCCCCTTTGTAGCAGATTAAAGAATTCTTCAAAGCTCTCTGTTTCTTCTTTATATCTCAAAAAATGCCAATAATCACTTCCGTTTTTGCTTCGTTTTCTTATTGTGGAAATACTCCATTTGAGTTCAAACTTATCGTAGCCACTATTTTTACTCATACTATCAAGTAATTTCAATTGACTAATATCTAATTTTTACTTTTTAATAGACTCTATAAGCTCAGTTTCTATATCCCAATCTTTAGCTAGTTTTATCATTGCCATGGCTTCCATCTCAGAAATATATCCTTTTGTCATGTTGGCATTCCAAACTTTTGAAAGGTATTCTAATCGCTTTGGTTTTTCCAATTCTAACATTGTAGGTTGCAACTCTCCTCTAGCACGTTCGAAGGCGTTGTAATAATCTTCACCAATAAACTCATTTGCCCACGCTAGTTCTTGATGAGCATTGAGCGCATCTGCTGTTTCCTGCAAAATTTTCTTTTCTTCTTCATCAAGTCCGTGATAATGAAAAATCACGCATTTGAGTAAGATATATGCTTTTTTTTCTTGGCTTGTCATGGGAGTTTAGGGAAAATTGCCCTTTATAAACAATGTAACTTAAAAATCTTAATGAATAGAATAAATTCTAACATTTCAAAAATACAAAAAAAGATGTAACTCTCAATATTCTCAACTATAAATAATGAGAAATAGCAAGAAATTTCGATAAATCAATAACTAAAAGTCATTAGTATTTCTATTTATTATACCTTCATTCAGAGTTTTTATCTTCTGCTTTCATTTGTTGATAGGATTTCCAACATAGAAAAGCATTAAATGCGCCAGCAAGTAAAAGTCCTTGCCAATAATCATTTGAAGGTTTAAAGAATAAATATCCCAAACCTAAAGCAATGAGAGCATTGGCAGCAATAAAAGTGAGATAATAGGTTATCTTCATAATTTTTTGATTCTGAGAATCATTTTGTACAATTAATTTCTACTAATTTCCAGTTTTGGAATAGCGTTCTATTTTCTCTTTGAGCTTTTCATTACTAGAATCTAATGCAAATGCTTTTTTCCATTCTATGATAGCCTCTTGTTTTTTATCTAATTCTAAAAGTACATCACCATAATGTTCGATGATGGTCGAACTCTGTGTAGTCTTGGCAGCTAAAGATAAATATTTTTCGGCTTCTTTATAGTCTTTTTTGACAAACAAAACCCAACCATAGGTATCCAAATAAGTAGGATTATTAGGATAAAGTTTGACTAGTCTTGCTCCTAATTCGGCTGCACGTTCCATTTTTTCCTCTCTCAAAGACAGATAATAAGCATAGTTATTTAAAGCATGTGCATTGTTTGGATTTTGTTTTAGTGCCTTTTCATAGGTTTCATCAGCCTTTTGATACTCCTCATTTTTGTAGTAAATGTCGGCTAATTGAGATTCAAATTGACTTAATAGTTCAGGGTTATTAAAAACCATTCGTTTACCTTGCTCTAAAGATGCAATTGCTTGTTCATTCTTTGTGCTAGACATATAAGCAAGACCATTGAGAAACCATAAATTAGGTTGGTTTGGAAAGTACTCTAAAGCATCTTCACTTGTAGAAATGGCATATTCATAATTTCTAGATTCCAAAGCAAGTTGAGTTGTTCGTTCCCAAAGTGAATAATTATTGGGGTCATTTTTGAGAGCTATTGTGTAGGCTTCAAAAGCCTCTTTATATTTTTTTTGCTTTAATAAAAAATCTCCCAAAACACCAAAAGAAGACGATTCTTTTGGATGTATTTCAGTAAGTGTTTGAGCAAGCTCGCTACTCATTTCAATTGTTTTTTGACCTTTTTCTGTACTTGGATTTGCATTTTGATACAATCCCATCAATAAATTCAATTTTGAATCTAAAGGTATTTCTTTTGATTGAAATGCTTTTTTGAGATTTTCTACTTCTTTTTCAGCTTTCTCTTGATGATGATACACTTGAGCCAGCATTAAATGAACTTGAGCAGGAAATTCTTCTTGTTCTTCTATAATTCCATTTAATAATAATTCTGCATCAGCATAGCGTTTTTGATTTAATAGTAATTCTATTTGAGCCAAACGAAACTCAATTACATCAGGAAATTCAAGTATTAACTTTTTACCTTCATTAAGTGCTGATTCTGTGTCTTGCATCTGTAAATACAAGATTTGTTTCTGACGAATTACATTTTGATTCAGCCCTAACTCCTTTTCCATTTTATCATACACTTGAATAGCCTTTTTATATTCATTCATTTCAATATAAAGAGCAGCTAGGTTGAGATAAGTGATTTCATCACCTCCAATTTTTGAAAGAATTTGTTTGTAGGTTCTTTCTGCTGCATCAAGCATTCGCATATCTAATTGAATAGTAGCAAGGTGTGAGAGAAAATAAAAATTTTTATCTTCCATTTTTTCGGCTTCCATGGCATACATGAGCGCATCTTGCAAGTTATTCATTCTGTAATAACAAAGCGAAATTTGATAATGTGCTGTTGGATTGTCTGAATTATATTTTAAAGACTCTTCAAAATGAGGAATTGCCCTTTTATATTCTTCTTTTATAAACTCTTTCATTCCCTCAAAGAATGCTTGTTCGGCTAATAAGTTGTTGTCTACCTTACCGTCTATAGGTTCTTTTTGAATTAATTTTGATTCTTCTTTTTTGTCTTTCTTTCCTTCTTTTTTATTTCTGCGTTGTGCATTCGCATCTGAAAAAGAGCATACCAAGACACAAAAAAACAGAAACATAACTATCCTTTTGATGGAATGAGGGTTTATAAATTGTATATCACTTTTCATATATTTTTTAATTGTGTTTAGTATGTTGCTTTCAATTAAATCAGATGTGAAGCAACTCATAATTTTAGAGGCATGTATCAATTTACAAAAATAGCAGCAATTTTTTTCTTAAAATAGAAAAGGCATAGCTTCTTATACGATTTATATAAGCGAAACTATGCCATAAACACTATTTTTAATTTACTTTAATAGAATAAGGGATTACTTTTTCACTTCCGAATAATCTCCTAAGCTCACATTTTCGGCTTTTCCGTTGTATTTTACAAAATTACCTAACATTGTATTTTCTAAAAGAGCATTTTCGACAAGTGTATCTGATTGAATAACAGAATTTTGTACTCTACTATTATGAATATGTGTGTTTTTTCCGATAGAAACATGAGGACCAACTACACTATTTTTCAAATGAACACCTTCTGCCAAAAAAACAGGCTCTATAACAATAGAGTTTTCCACTTTTGCACTTGGAGAAATTAAAGTTTCTGTTTTTCGGTCTGTCAAATACTCTAAATAACGTTGATTGGTAAAAACAACAGCATCTTTATTTCCACAATCTAACCATTCTTCTACCTGTCCAGTACGAAATTTTGTTCCTTTTTGGCGCATGTTTTCTAATGCTGTCGTGAGCTGATATTCGCCTTTGTCTTTGATTTCATTATCGATGACATATTGTAATTCTGAACGCAAATATTCGCCATCTCTAAAGTAATAAATACCAATAATTGCCAAATCAGATACAAATTCTTTTGGCTTTTCTACAAAATTATTGATAACATCATTTTCATCTAATTGAACAACACCATAAGCCGAAGGGTCAGCTACTTTTTGTACCCAAATAACACCATCATTTTCTGTATTGATAGAAAAATCAGCTTTAAAAAGTGTATCAGCAAAAGCTACAATGACATTTCCTTCTAAAGATTCTTTTGCACACATAATGGCATGTGCAGTTCCTAGAGGAGCATCTTGATGATAAATTTTACCTTTTGAGCCTACATTTTCAGCTACTTTGAGAAGTTCTTTTTCAGCTTCATCACCAAAGTCACCAATAATAAAAGCAATTTCTTCAATTTTTTCTTTAGAACTACGAGCCAAATCTTCTACCAAACGCTCTACAATTGGTTTTCCCACAACAGGAACTAAAGGTTTGGGAACAGTAAGTGTATGAGGACGAAGACGAGAACCACGTCCTGCCATTGGAATGATTATTTTCACTATATTTTTTGGTTTATGTTGTTTTAAATACTTTTATTAAACACAGAGTTACAAAGTACACAGAGAATGAAAATGCGAATACATTTTTGAACCACAGAGTTAAGAGAGATAAAAGAGAATACAAAATACAATTTCATAGTTACTTGCAATTAGTATTTACTTCTATCTTCTGAAATCTATCTTCTAAATTTATTCGAAATTAACTGGTAACTGATTATTTTCCTGTGCTTCCATAACCACCACTTCCTCTTTCTGTTTGAGAAAGTTCTTCGATAGTTTGTACTTCTTGCCAGTTTACACGCTCGTGTTTTGCAACAACCATTTGAGCAATGCGTTCACCTTTTTGGATAGTAAATTTTTCTTTGGAAAGATTGACTAACAAAACTTTTATTTCACCTCTGTAATCAGCATCAATAGTTCCTGGGGAATTGACAATCGAAATTCCATGTTTGAAAGCAAGACCACTACGAGGACGAATTTGAGCTTCAAACCCTACAGGCAACTCTATAAAAATTCCTGTTGGGATTAGTTGTCTTTCTAAAGAATCTAATTCAATAGAAGTTTCTATATTGGCATACAAATCCATTCCTGCGCTGCTTTGAGTTTGATAGAAAGGAAGTGGATTTGATGATTTATTTATTATTTTAACTTGAAGAATATTTTCTATAATTGTATCCAAAATTAAATTGAGTTTTAAATTTGATGTGTCTATTTAAAAGTATAGACGTTGTTTGAGAATATGATATTATTTGGCGTTTTGTTGGTGCTTCTGTATCAAAACATCAACAACGAATAGTTATTTTATTTTTCTAAATCAATATGAAATGCTAAATTTAAGAAAAATCAAATTAGAAATACAAAATAGGAAAAGGAATTGCTTTAAATCCTTCAAATGTGTTTAGTTTGAATTAAATACAGTATTTTTATCAGCTAGAACAAAAACTAATCTTTTAGCTGAAAACTGAAATTTATATCACTCTAAAAAACAAGCTAAAATTACTACTAATTCATTCTCTTCTAAAACTATGAACAAAACAACTAATTTATCAAACTTGATGGTTATCGATATCGAAACGGTTGCCTCACATGCTACTTTCGAAGAATTACCAGAAGTATTACAATCTCTTTGGGAGAAAAAAGCTGCACGAGTTTCACCAGATGACACAGTCAAAGAAGCATTTGAAGAAAAAGCTGGAATTTATGCTGAGTTTGGAAAAATAGTTGTTATCGGAATTGGTTTTTTTACTATTCAAAAAGATGATACAGGAAAAGAAGAACAGATTTTTAGAGTAAAATCGTTGGCTTCTGATAATGAAAAAGAACTTTTAGAAGATTTTATAAAAGTAGTAGAAAAGTTTGGTAAGAATTTGCAGTTTGTGGCGCATAACGGAAAAGAGTTTGATTTTCCATATCTCTGTCGTAGAATGCTCATTAATGGACTAGATATTCCTTATGCTTTAGATATTTCAGGTAAAAAACCTTGGGAAATAAATCATATTGATACGATGCACATGTGGAAGTTTGGCGATTACAAAAACTTTACTTCTCTTTCTCTTTTGGCTGCCGTTTTTGGATTAGCAACAAGTAAAGATGATATTGATGGAAGTGAAGTAAATAGTGTTTATTATAATGAAAATGATTTGAATAGAATTGCTGTCTATTGTACAAAAGACGTAATCTTGACAGGACAATTATTTTTGAGAATGCAAAATTTGCCTATTATAAAAGAAGAGAATATTATTGTTGTGGAATAGAATAAATTTAGAATTCAGAAGTTAGATTTCAGAAGTAGATGCAAAATAAAAAAGTAATTTAAAAAAATATCTCATCATTTGTTTAAATTTGCTAAACAAACAGTTTAGAATAATAGTCATTTACCCCAAGTTTTATGCTTTCTATTTTTTCAAAAAAGGATTTTCGTTCGGAAGTAATTCAGCAGTTTATAGCACAAATTCCTGATTTAGAACAAAAAAAAAAAATCATTAAAGAATGGCAAGCAGCTATTGAAAGTGGAAAAATTTATCAACTTTCCGAAACGCAGCAAGACATTTCTTTTATCAATCAAATTTTTGGAGATGTTTTGGGGTATGAATATCAAAATTCTGAAAAATGGAATATCGAAATTAAACCCAAAACAGATACAGACTCTACCAAACCTGATGCCGTTTTAGGTTATTTTGGAACTGAAAATAAACGAACTTCTTGTGCTGTCGTTGAGCTAAAAAGTGCTACTCAACATTTGGACAAAATCCAGTATCGAAAAGATTTTAAAGGAAGTGCTGTCGAACAAGCTTTTCGATATGCTCACAAATTAGGTTCGAAATGTAATTGGATTATTGTTTCTAATTTTATCGAAATACGTCTTTATCACGCCTCTGACAGTTCCAAATACGAAAATTTTGAAATTCAGACTTTATTAAACCCTCAAAATTTTGAGCGTTTTATGTATTTGCTTTATTTTCGAAATTTATTTTTGGAAGAACAAAATAGTGTTATTGATAAATTGTTTGTAGAAAAAAGGGAAGAGGAAAAAGTAATTTCTACCGAATTTTATAACGGTTATGCAGCACATAGAGAACTTTTATTTTACAATCTCCTAAGAAAAAACACAACTTATAAAAAGAAACCCTTAGAACTTTTATCGCTTACTCAAATCATCATTGATAGACTTCTTTTTATTTGTTTTGTACGTGATACAATTCCTCTTTTGGATATTTTGAGGATTATTAAAGACCAAACATTAGATAAAGTTACAGCTAGAGAAGATTATTTTTGGAGAGAAATGAAAGACATTTTTGTCAGTTTTGATAAAGGTTTTTCGCATCGAATTCCACGCCTCAATATTCCAAAATTTAATGGTGGACTTTTTAGCAATAATGAAAAACTCAATGAACTTGAGGTACATGATGATTTTCTGATTTCTTTTGTTTCTTTTTTATTGGAATATGACTTTGAAAGTCAGTTGAATGTTACAATTTTGGGACATATTTTCGAACAATCAATTGCTGATTTAGAAGATTTCAAAATTCAGATTCAAGAAAAAATTCAAGAAAAACCAAATGAAACTATTCCTACTGAACAAGAAATTTTAGAAGATTTTGATAGAAGAAAAAAAGATGGAATTTTTTATACGCCAAATTATATCACCAAACAAATTATCAAAAATTCGGTAGGAAAGTGGCTAGAAGACCAAAAAAACACTCTTTTAGAAAAACACAAAACCGAAACGAAAGAATTTTGGCTAGAGTATTCCCAACAACTCAAAACCATAAAAATAATAGACCCAGCTTGTGGAAGTGGTGCTTTTCTGACCGAAGTAGTAGTATTTTTGAGTACAGAATGGAAAATTATTGAAAAAGAACTAGACAATTATAATACAAAAAAGACAAATGGAAATTCGGCTGGAATGTTTGCAAGTATTTCGGCTTCTGATTCTTCAAAAGAATGGCAACACAAAAGAGAAATAATTGATAATAATATTTTTGGTGTCGATTTGAACAAGGAGAGTGTCGAAATTACAAAACTTTCACTTTGGATTATGAGCGCAAACAAAACAGTTTCACTTGCTAATCTTTCTGAAAATATCAAACAAGGAAATAGCCTAATTGATGATAAAAAAATTACTTCAAATGCTTTTGATTGGAATAAAAATTTTAAGTTAGAAAGCTCTGAAATTGATACAAAAAACAGTCTAAAAAATAATACAAAATTTGATGTAAAGTTTGATGTTATTGTGGGAAATCCTCCTTATGGAGCTTCTTTTTCAGAATCCGAAACGGTTTATATTCGCACAAATTATCAAACGGCAGAATATCAAATCAATAGTTATGTGGTTTTTTATGAAAAGGCTCTGCAACTACTCAATCAAAACGGTTATTTAGGGTTTATTACGCCAAACACATTTACCTATCAGCATTTTTTTACGAAACTTCGCTCTTATTTTTCTGCTTATTCTATTGATAACCTAACCAAACACGCTTATAAAGTTTTTGAAGATGCAAATGTAGGCGACACTATTTCGTGGATTATCAAAAATGAAAAGCAAAACCAAACTGTAAAATATAGAATTACAACTTCAAAAGAAGAAGAGGAAGAAAAACCTTTTTTAGATATAAATTTTGAGGAATTTATCAATCCAGACGGAACTTATAACATTGGAAATTCTAACTTTTTGAAGAATATTTATGAAAACACATTACTTTTAGATGAAGTTGTAGAAAATATAACGATGGGAATAAAAGCCTATCAAGAAAATAAAGGAAATCCAAAACAAACAAAAAAAACAGTAGATGAAAAACCATTTACAGCCACAAAAGCAGTAAATGAAACTTTTTTGAGATGTGTAAATGGAAAAGATTTTCATCGCTATCATTTTGTTAGAAAACCTCCTATGTTTTTGAGTTATGGAAATTGGTTGGCAGAATTTCGCCAAAATGCACCTTTTTTTGAAGAAGAAAAAATTATTATTCGCCAAACTTCTGATAGTTTGATTTGTCATTTGGACACCAATAAATACATCAATTTGAATAATGTTTATAATATTGCAAATCCGAAAGAAGGTTATTCATTGAAATATATTTTGGCTATTCTGAATAGTAAATTGATGAATTATGTCTATCAATCCATTGCCCAAGAGAAAGGAAAACTGTTTGCAGAAGTGAAGAAAGTATATCTCAAAAAATTGCCTATAAAGTCTATTGATTTTGTAGAAAAAGAAACGCAAAAAGAAATTATAAGTCTTGTAGATACGCTGCTAGAACAATCTGAAAAGCTAAATAACCGTTCGAATGCCTTTTTAAAAGTGGTTCAATCTTCCTTCAAACCAAAAAAAATAACTGAAAAATTAAGTTTGTGGTATGAATTAGAATGGACAGAATTTGTAGAAGAACTCAAAAATGTAAAAGCCATTATTCCAAAAAAAGAATTGATAGAATGGGTTTCTATTTTTGAAGACGAAAAAACAAAATTATCCGATTTTTATAATAGGCAACAAACTTGCATTCTGAAAATTGATGAATTGGTTTATCAAATTTATGGAGTAGAAAAAGATGAAGTAAACATTATCACAAACCTATAAGTTTTTCAATGTTTTACTGTGCATTCAGTTCCTCAGAACTGAATGGTTCGCTTCCTTAGAAGCGTGATTTATACAAATAACACTTCTGAGGAAGTATTATTTTCAGTTTTAAGGAACTGAATACACATTCAAGATATAAAAAACTATCAAAAATGACCTCAAAAAAACAACATTGGGAAAACATTTATGAAACCAAAACTCCCCAAGAAGTAAGCTGGACACAATCAAAACCTCAAACTTCACTTGATTTTATTGCTTCTTTTAATTTAGAAAAAAATGCAAAAATAATTGATGTTGGTGGTGGCGAAAGTCTGCTTGTAGATTTTTTATTAGAAGATGGATTTACTGATATTACTGTTTTGGATATTTCTTCCATCGCACTAGAAAAAGCAAAAAAACGAGTGGAGGAAAAATTTGGAGAAAAAGCGAACTATGTAACTTGGGTAGTAAGTGATGTAATCGAATTTGAACCTGAAGCAAATTTTGACCTTTGGCACGATAGAGCCACTTTTCATTTTCTAACTGAGTCAAATCATATCAAAAAATATACTGAAATAGTAGAAAAACACGTAAATAAAAATCTAGTTTTAGCTACTTTTTCGAAAGAAGGAGCTAAAAAATGTAGTGGTTTGGATGTCTCGCAATACAATGAAGAAAGTTTGACAGCTCAATTTGAAAAGAATTTTAGGAAAATTTCTTGTTTGCAAGAAGACCATACTACACCTTTTGATACCAAACAAAATTTTTTATTTTGCAGCTTTGAGAAGTTTTAAATTTGTTTCAGAGAAAAAATATTTCTGTTAATTTTAGTTACAAAAACGATGATACTCATAGAATTCTTTTTTTATGAGTATTTTTTGTGTAAAATTTGAAGTATCAAAAAAATCAGGAAATTATACCTCTAGCTTATTTTACACCTAAAAAAATAGAATTTTATTTCTATACTTTCTCTATGAAAAAAACTATTCTCTCGTTTGTTATTCTCATTTTATGTAATGGATTATTTCTCTTTTCTTGTACGACTGCTGAAGCTCCACCAAATTATGTAATCACTGATTCTGATAAAATAAAAACTGAAATTCCTGCACCTGAAACAGTTTTGCGCTCTATTCATGATGATGCTTTAGTCGGTTCGCCTGCTTATGCTCAACTTCGTTATTTGTGTAAAGATATTGGCGCACGCCTTAGTGGTTCGGAAAATGCCCAAAAAGCTGTTGAATATATGCAGAGAGTTTTGGATTCTATGAACTTGGATAGCGTTTATTTACAACCTGTTATGGTTCCTCATTGGGAACGTGGCGAAAAAGAGTTTTGTCAGATTATTGGTAATGATAAGAATAAAATCAATCAAAAAGTGCTTGATATTACAGCTTTAGGTGGCTCGGTTGGAACAGATGGAAGAATCAAATCTGAAATAATAGCTGTAAATTCTTTGGATGATTTAGAAAATTTATCTAAAAAAGAAGCCAAAAAATACGAAGGTAAAATCATTTTTGTAACTCAACCAATGAATGCAAAATTTATAAATACTGGTTCTGCTTATGGAGCTTGTTCTTCTGTGCGTGTACGTGGTGCAAATTATGCTGCAAAAGTAGGTGCAAAAGCATTTTTATTGCGTTCGCTTACTCTAGCAAATGACAATCATCCACATACAGGAGTAATGGTTTATGAAGAAGATGGAAAAAAAATTCCTGCTGCTGCGCTTAGTACAATTTCGGCTGATTATTTAGAAAAATTATTAGTTAAAGCTAAAAAAGAAAATAAATCAGTAGAAATGGAATTGCAACTCAATTGCCAAACGTTGCCAGATGTTCTTTCTTATAATGTAGTTGGAGAACTGAGAGGAAGAGAAAAGCCAGAAGAAATAATTACAGTTGGAGGACATTTGGATTCTTGGGATTTGGGAGAAGGAGCGCACGATGATGGAACAGGCTGTTTGCAATCTGTTGAAGTTTTGAGGTTAATCCAAAAAATAGAAACTAGACCAAAGAGAACAATTCGTTGTGTTTTGTTTATGAATGAAGAAAATGGTGCAAGAGGAGCAAAAGAATATGCAAGATTAGCAACAGAGAAAAATGAAAACCACATTGCTGCTTTAGAATCAGATAGTGGAGGATTTACACCACGAGGTTTTAGAGTTCAGGATTCTATTCGTTTGAAAGTTATTCAAAAATGGATTCCTTTATTTGAGCCGTATAATTTGCATAAAGTAGAGTATGGTTATGGAGGAACAGATATTCGTCCTTTGGGAGATTCTGGAACGCTTTTGATTGGTTTAGAACCTGATTCTCAGCGTTATTTTGACCATCACCATGCCAAAACAGATGTTTTTGAAGCTGTTCATGAAAGAGAATTTTTATTGGGAGCTGCTGCTATGGCAAGCCTTACTTATATGATGGCTGAATATGGAATAGAATAATTTATATAACTGTTTCAAGCGTCGACGCTTGAAACAGTTATTTGTTTTTTAGAATAGAAAAAGTAATTTGCAGTTTTATTCTACATATTATTCTTGCTGTTGTCTCCACCAACGACTTCCAACTTACAAAAATCATGAAAACTACCTACGGATTACCTGCAAAAAGAGAAGAACTTATAGATGTCTTGAATACAGCTTTTGCTGAGCAAAACTTGGATGATGATGAATATGAAAACCGAGTAAAAGAAGCTCTAAATGCAAAATGTATTGAGGAATTAGAAGTGATTGTTTTTGACTTTCCTAAAGAAATAAAGAATAAATTATTTCCCAATAAAAATATCTCACAACAAAAATCAGATTTTCCTCCTGCTGCTTTTTCATCTTCTAGTGAGAAATCCTCCCATTCAAGTTCTGAATTCTCTTCTTCTAGCCAGCGAAGCTCAGATTCTGAGTTTTCATCCTCTAGTAGTCGAATGACCCACTCAACTTCAGAGTTTTCTTCTTCTAAAACGACCACTCATTTGGGTTCAGAGCTTTCTAATTTTTTCCCTGCTAGAAGTGTAAAAGCTATTTTTACCACTGATAAGGAGTTAGTACCAGTTTTAACAGAGCAATCTGTTCATTTTCAAGCTGTTTTTGGAACACAAAAAATAGATTTTAGAAACTGTCGTTTTGAAGGACAGCGTTTTAGAATAGATGTGGATAGCATTTTTAGTAATACCACATTAGATTTGAGAAACCAAGATTTAGCAGGAAAGCATATTGATATTTTTATAAAAGGTGCGCTCAATGAAATCAAAATTTATATTCCTAATGGTGGAACAGTTCAGAAAAATACAAATCTTATTTTGGGAGAGTATTCTATAAAAGATAAAAAAAATGGTTTTATGAGTCAAGTCAATAAATTTTTAGGAAATGAACAAACAGAAAACAAAGCTATTGCTTTTACAATTACTTTGCATGGAAATACTTTTATGGGTTCAGTAAAAGTAATATATTAGTTTTTGAAATTTATCTAATAAAATGAGCAAAAAATAAATGTAGTGTACCTTTTAAGGTGCAAAAATGTACTGAATGCTTTAGCTTTCAAATAAAAATAGTCTAAGATAATATGGAAAATGCTTTACTGTGGCTGATTTTAATAGGAATAGGAGTTGTAATTTTTTTGTTAATAAGATTGATACAAAATAAGGAGAATACAAACGGAAACAAACTCCTTGAAAATCTGCAATTTATAGAACGAGATTTACAAAAAATAGAACAACAGTTTGTTTTCAATCGTCAAGAACTTGCCCAACAATCAAAAGAAAATCGCACAGAAAGTAACCAAACTTTTGAGCAGTTTAGAGAGACTTTAGGACAAGTTTCTGAAAAAAATCAAGACCAATTAGAAAAAACAATTCGTCAAATAGCAGAGGCTTTTCGTCATTTCAAAACTCAATTAGACAGCAACAGACAAGAATCCCTACAAACGATATTGCAGTTTGAAAGTAAAATCAATGAAACAACAACTTCAAACTTAGAAAATATTCGAAAAACTTTAGAATTCAAAGTGAATGAGTTGCAAACACAAAACACACAGAAACTAGACGAAATAAAAAATGTAGTTGATGAAAAACTACAATCTACTTTAGAAAAACGTTTGGGAGAATCTTTCAAAATTGTGAGCGAAAGGCTAGAACTTGTTCATAAAGGATTAGGTGAAATGCAACAACTGGCAAACGGTGTAGGCGATTTGAAAAAGATTTTGAATAACGTAAAAACAAGAGGTATTTTTGGAGAATTTCAGTTAGAAGCTATTTTAGAGCAAATTTTGAGTAACGAACAGTACGCCAAAAATGTAAAACCAAATCCGAACAGTAACGCCATTGTAGAATTTGTTTTGAAGATTCCACATGCAAAAGATAAAAGTCAGAATGTTCTGATTCCGATTGATGCAAAATTTCCAGTTGAAGATTATCATTCTCTAATGGATGCGTATGATTTGGCAGAACCAAAATTGATAGAAGAAAAACGAAAATTGATGATAAATAGAATAAAATCATCAGCAAAAGATATTCAACAAAAATATATTGTTCCTCCTCACACCACTGATTTTGCAATCATGTTTTTGCCTTTTGAGAGTTTGTATGCCGAAGTGATGCGTTGCGACGGACTTTTTGAGCAAGTTCAGCGAGATTATAAAGTTACTATTACAAGTCCGACGACGCTTTCAGCCATTCTGAATAGTCTGCAAATGGGATTTAGAACATTGGCTATCGAACAGCGAAGTAGCGAAGTGTGGCAGCTTTTGGGAAGTATAAAAAATGAGTTTTCTAATTTTGGAACTGCGTTAGAAAAAATCCAAAAGAAATTGGGAGAAGCTAGTAATACCTTAGACCAAGCAAATGTTCGTTCTCGTGCCATAGAAAAACAACTTCAAAAAGTACAGGAAATTCGTGTGGAAGAATAATTTTATCTTCAAACAAAATCTATAATTTATATGAGCAAAGGCATATTCTTAGATAAATTTGTGGGTTTTGTAGTCGTATTTAGTGTAGTTTTGTGTTCAATTTTATTCTTGATTTTTCTATTTAATTTGGAGTATCAGAGTTTTACTTTTGAGCTTCTTTCTTTTTATAATAAAACTGATAGAATTGATTTTTTTCGTCAAAATCTACTGACAGAAACTCGTTTTTTTATTTTAAAAATAGTTGGTGGAACAATTTACACACTTTTTTGTGCTTTGATTTTTTGGAAGTGGAAATGGATAAAAAAGTATTTTATTCTCTCTAAGAATAGAATTTACATTGAAATAGAATCAATTTCAAAGAAAGTAAAATCTATTTGGAGTCAAATTTCTATTCTTGAAAAAGTAGTTTTATTTATTCCTTTGCCTGTTTATATCATTTTTTGGTGGATTTATGGTTGGCAAAATGATGAAGTTTTTTCTTATACCTTCTTTGTAGATAGAGGTATTTTGGTTTGTGCTACTTATTATCCTGCTCCAAATAACCACGTTGCTTTTCTGATTTTTTCGGCTTTTCTCAACAAGATTATTCCTTCTTTTTTTTCTGATTTTATTTGTCTAAAACTTCCTGCTACATTTTCAGCCATTTTTTCTCTATGGACAATTTGGCTATTTTTTTATAGAAAAAAACAAAAAACTATAGCTTGGTTTGCCTTTGGTTTGATTGCCTTGAGTGGAGGTTTTTTCTTTTATGCAACCCATGGACGAGGTTATGCTTGGATAGTTTTGTTTTTTTTGTGGTCTTGTTTTGCTGTTTTCAAAATTATTTCAAATCAGAATAAAGCCATTGTTGGTTTTTTAGTGACAACAACCCAATCTAAAAAACACTGGTTTTTATGGTCTGTATCTATAATTTTGGGTTGTTATACCATTCCTGTTTTTGTTTATGTTTGGTTTGGCTCTTTGCTTGGCTTGTGGATTATTGGAACAAATAAAATCCGAATAGAAAGTATTATAGTGTCTTTTATTTCAGGAATAATTATTCTGATGCTGTATTCTCCAATTCTTATTTTTAATGGACTTTCAGCCATTGTTTCTAATTCTTGGGTTGCTCCTTTACATCTTGAAAAATGGTTGCAAAGTTTCCCTTTTTATTTGTGGGAGGTGCATGGGGTTATCGGTATTTTGGCTTTCATAACTTCTCTAGTTTTATTTTTTTATAAGAAAGAGTTTAGAAAAATAGTCATTTATTTTTGGTGTATTGCTTATTCTCCTTATCTGATTGTCTTTATTCAAAAAGTATTGCCTTTTGAAAGAGTTTTTTTGTACAGACAAGTAGCTGAAATTTTGATGCTTTGTTTTGGTATAGGAATTCTGACAGAAAAATACCTTACTAAACTATTTTATAAAAAATGTTTTCAGGCTATATTTATTTCTCTAGCTATTCTTTATAGTGCCTTTAGAATGTATGGACAATATTATCATTGGAATATCAGAACGAATGTTTATCAGTTTGCAGAGCCTTTAGCCAAAACTATTTATCATCAAAATCCAAGCTCTGTATTGGTTTTAGATGATACTTATAATGTCTTTCTAAGATATTATTTCAGAGATTTAGATACAAAAGTTGAGGTTTTACCAAATCCAAAAACAGAATATCAAATTATTATTTTACCTAATGAAAAAGAATTTCCATTGTCTAAAACAGATAGTTTGAACTATTCTATTTTCTATCAAGATGATTTTGTAAAAGGATTTGAGAGAAAATAAATAATTATTTGTTGAGCCACCAAAGCGAAAAATTCAGAACACTAGCAAAACTCACCCACAAAATGTAGGGAATCATTAAAAGACCTGCTATTTTATGAATTCTATAAAAATGTATTGTGGTGAGAATAATAAAAGTGAGAAGCGTAATTATTTCTATAAAAGCAAAAAAGAGTAGATGATGTTTGAAAAAGATAAATGACCAACAAAAATTTAGGATAAGCTGAACTGCAAACAGACCTAATGCAATACGCACTTTATTATTATTCATTTCAAAAATTTGTTCTTTTCCATTATCTGTGCCTTTATGCCAAACAAGAGCAGCCGAAATGCCCATCAAAAAATATAAAAGAGTCCAAACAGGCGCAAAAAGCCAACCTGGAGGATTAAAAAAGGGCTTTTCGATGGTCTGAAACCAACTTGTTACACCTTCTGCTGTAGCAAGTCCTGCAACGATACCAATAACCTCACAGATAATAACTAAAATTAAGGCTTTAATGATAAATGATTTTCTGTTTTGCATATTTATAAAAGTAAAAAATAGAAGTTGAAAAAATAAATTTATAGCAACAACATTTTTTAAACTTCTTTGTTATAGGTTCTGTAAATCATTTTTTTAACTAAATTTTTATTTTTATGTCAACTTGGACAATAGACCCAATGCACTCCGAAATTCAATTTAAAGCCAAACACATGGTAATCTCTACTGTTACAGGCTCATTTTTAGAGTTTTCTGGAAAAATGGAGAAAGTATCTGATGACAAAACCAATTTTGAAGATTCAACAATTTCTTTTGAAGCTAAAGTAGATAGTATCGATACTGGTGTAGAACAGCGTGATGAGCATCTGCGCTCTAATGATTTTTTTGAAGCAGAAAAATATCCAACTATTACTTTCAAATCTACTTCTTTTAAGAAAAATGGCTCTGATGATTCATATAATATGGAAGGAGATTTGACTATAAAAGGAATAACAAAACCAATTTCTTTAAAGGTAGAATATGGTGGAACAGCAGTAGATATGTATGGACAAACTAAAATTGGCTTTGAACTTAATGGAAAAGTAAACCGTCAAGAGTTTGGATTAGTTTGGAGTGCTACGACAGAAGAAGGTGCAGTTATAGTTTCTGATGATATAAGACTTGTTGCCGAACTACAACTTGTAAAACAAGACTAAATAAAAGAATCATAAAGGAAAAACAATTAAGATTTTTAAAGCCTTTGTTTTGATGAGAAATCATAAAACAAAGGCTTTTTTTTTGTATTTAGATCTTAATTTAATTGTTTAGACAATTAAATTAAATGTCTTTTTGGCGTAATAATTAGGTTTTTTTGAGATTTTTCGATTTTATTTGAAAATAAATGATTGTATGTACAACTATTTTTTTATCTTTGCGTATAACTAATCAAGAGCAACGAAATAACAGAATAGATAACTTCAAAATTTCTATTTTTTCTGCTATTAATTATTTGTTCCATCATTTTTTTTTATCACTTTCAGACAAACACTTTTTATTATGGCTACTTGGAATATTGACCCAATGCACACTGAAATTCAGTTTAAAGTAAAACACCTTGTAATCTCTACCGTAACAGGTTCTTTTCAAGAGTTTTCAGGAAAACTAGAAGCTACTAAAGATGACTTGACAGATGCAAAAATTTCTTTTGAGGCAAGCATAGACAGTATCACAACAGGAAATGGACAGCGTGACGGACATTTAAAGTCTGACGATTTTTTTGGCGCAGAGAAATTTCCAAAACTTACTTTCGAATCTACTTCTTTTGAGAAAAAATCAGGAGATGAGTATGAGTTAAAAGGAGACTTGACTATTAAAGGCACAACAAAACCAGTTACATTAGATGTAGAATATGGTGGAACAGCAAATGATATGTACGGAAACACAAAAGCAGGTTTTGAGCTAAAAGGAAAAATCAATCGTAAAGATTTTGGTTTGACTTGGAATGGTGTAACTGAAGCAGGTGGAATAGTAGTAAGTGATGAGGTAAAACTAATTATGAACGTACAAGTTGCAAAGGTAGTAGAACAAACTGTTTAGAGTTAAATTAGTGGAGAATAGGGAATAAAAAATGACATTTTTTCTTTTGAAGGAATGTCGTTTTTTTCGATTTGTGCAGCATATAATGTTTTGGTATATATTCACTTTTTGATTGGTTTAATTCCATAATTCTTGTTGTTTCCAATCTTCAGTAAAACCCATATGAGCTAAATCTATACTACTTTCATATTCTTGGATTAATTCAAATAACTTTTTTCTAAATTTATGATATGGATTGACTTTATCCATTAAATAAGTTAATGCACAAAGAATTACATAAGTTTTTGCTCCACTATCCTCTATTTCATTCCATTTGTTTATCCATTTACCAGTTGTCCTTCTAGGAAATTTAGGCGAAACAGTTAATTTTATATTCCATAAACGACTATGATGGGCACAAACATTACGAACATATAGAATTGACTCTAACCAAGATTTCAAAACTTCATGGTTTAAATCAAAATGATTAGATATATTAATTTGCATGTTTTTATCTTCTAGATTTTCAAAAATTGTTTTTAATACTCCAAAAGATAAAATTTCGAAACTTTTCCAAGCTGGTGGTAAATATTGAGTATATTTTGATTTATATTTTTTAATATAATCTTGATTAGACTTGTTCGTACTTGCTATTATTATTTGGATTACCTCAATAAATTTGGGATAAGATTTAAAAAGGGCACTTTTTTCAAACCAAAACCCTGTATCGTGTTCTATAGATAATTGATATGTTATCTGTGTTCTTAAAGCTATCTCAATTTGTTCTATTGCATAAAACACTAATATTCTTAACTCACTATCAAACTGATAAATTTTGAAAACTGTATCAAAATAGGAATTTTCTTTAAATATTTCGTCTTCTTTTGGTTCTTTAAGCATGGGATACCAATAAGCACTAAGCCTACTATAGCTTATGTTTTCTAGTATTTTAGCTGCTTTATCTTCATTCGAAAATAATAGACCTCTGCTCTTTAACAATTCTATTTGTTGTTCGACAGATTTTGGCTTTTTTGTATATTCTATCATCAGAAAAAAGTAAGGGCAAACAAAAAGCCCCTCAAAATTGCGCATTCATTTTATTAATAAAAAGAAGAGGCGAGAGGAGCGTTGATAGTGTAAAGGTGGTAAAAAAAAGCATAATAAAAAAATTATCTCTCTTTTTTAACATACACGATTCTGAAATTAACTGATAACTGTTTTTCTTAATCTGCATAAAAAATACGTTTTACTCGTTCGCTTACATTGGTCAAAATCTCATACGGAATTGTCCCAATAGTATTGGCAAGGTCGGTTACAGTTGGATACTCTCCAAAAATAATGACTTCATCGCCCTCTTTTGCATCTTCAATATCAGTTACATCTACCATACACATATCCATACAAATATTTCCAATCGTAGGTGCAAGTTCGCCATGTAAATAAACCTTTCCTACTCCATTTCCAAAACGCCTATCATATCCATCAGCATAACCAATGGCAATAGTAGCAATTTTGGAGATACGCTCTACTTTTCCTTTTCTTGAATAGCCAATACTTTGTTCGGGATGAACTACTTTTATTTGCGAAATGGTTGCTTTCAATGAACTAATAGGCAATAAATATTCTTGTGCTTTTTTGGAAGCATCCACTCCATATAATCCTAAACCCAAACGTACCATTTCGAAATGTGCATTTTTGAAGCGAATAATCCCTGCTGAATTGACAGCATGACGAAGGAAAGAATAGCCTAATTGTTTCTCTAATTCGGCAGCCCATTCTTCAAATTCTTTGATTTGTTGGAGTGAAAAATCGTCCATTTGTTCATCATCTGCTGCTGCTAAATGTGTAAATACACTTGCTACTTCTAAAGATTCGCCAACAGACTGAATCAAATCTAATAAAATAGGTAAATCATTTGTCGAAAAACCCAAACGAGTCATTCCTGTATCTAATTTTAAATGGATTTTGAACACATCTTTTACATCTGCTCCAAACTCTGCTAGATTAAGCTCATACGTTTTTTCTTTTGCATATTCTGCATATCTTTTTAGGGTTGCAACACTATAAATTTCAGGTTCAAGTTTATGAATATACATTTTTTCAAAACTATCCACTGAAGGATTCATGACCATAATTGGTGTTCTTATTCCTTCATTTCGCAGCGAAATTCCTTCGTCTACATACGCCACAGCCAAATAATCTACTCTATGATATTGTAGCAAATGAGCAATTTCGAAGTTTTTTCCACTTCCATATCCAAAGGCTTTTACCATTGCCATAACTCTCGTTCTGGGAGAAATAAGTGAACGAAAATAGTCTAAATTATGTGCTAAATTATTAAGATTGATTTCTAGTTTTGTTCCATGTACTTTTAACTCTAAAGCATCTACAATTTTTTCAAACTCAAATCTTCTTGCTCCTTTTATTAGAATAGCTTCATTACCAAAACGAATATCTCCATCTGCAAAATCACTCAGAAAATCTTCTGTGGTAGCAAAAAACTCTACATCAATAAGCATTTCTGTATCAGGAATAAGCATTCTCTTGATATTTTCTCCAACTGCAATAACACGCTCTACTCCTTTTTTTGCACACAATTGAAATATTTTCTCATATAATCCTTTTTGATTTTCTTCTGGCATATCCGACAAAATAACAGTTCGTTTTGGCTTGTTACTTTGTTGTAATAAAAAATCTAAAGCGACATTGAGCCCTGCAAAATCATTATTATAGGTATCATCAATTAAGCTACAATTAAAAATTCCTTGTTTGAGTTCAAGGCGCATCTCTACAGCTTTTAGCTTATTTATTTTTTCTTGAATTTCTTTTTCTTTGTATTCAAAAAGTAACATAGTAACAACACAATGCAAACAGTTTTCGACGTGAGCAGGATTAGAAAAAGGTAAATAAAAATTGAGTTTTTTGTCAGTATGAGGGTCATACAAACCCACATTCACACCACCCACATTTGGGTCAAGGTAACGCATATCGACAGCAGATGGATAAATAGCGACATCTTGAGTAGTCCAACCAAAAAAATGAGGGTCACCTTTTCGTTCTTTTAAATAAAGAATTGCTGTATTTACTGCTGAATAAATATCTCTTGAAATAAGAAATTTGCAGTGTTCAAATAATTTTGCTTTTTCGGTTGCCTTTTCTATTCGACTTTCAAAACCCTCATCATGTGCGCTTCCTAGATTCGTAAAAATTCCAATATTAGGCTGGATGATAGGCTCTAAATATTCCATTTCCCCAGGTTGTGAAATTCCTGCTTCAAAAATAGCAAGTGTATGTTCTTCTGAAAGTTCCCAAACCGATAAAGGAACACCAATTTGAGAATTATAACTCTTTGGGCTTTTGATAATCTGAAAACTATCTGATAAAAGCTGTGATAACCATTCTTTTATAATGGTTTTGCCATTACTTCCAGTAATTCCGATAACAGGAAGTTTAAACTGTTTTCTGTGGTGAGCAGCTAGTTCTTGTAAAGCACGAATACTATTTTTGACAAGCAGAAAATGTGCGCCTTGTGCTTCCTCATCATTTTTAAAATGTCTTAAGGCAGCCGTTTCGTCTTCGATTATGAAATATCGAACACCTTTATTATACAAACCTTTGATAAAATTATGCCCATCTTGGCGTTTTCCTTTTATAGCAAAAAAGATTGTATCGTGAGGAATGGAAAGTTTACGACTATCTGTTAGTAATTGTTTGTAACGAAATTCTTTGTAGTAATCGGTAATATAAGCGACATTAGAAACGAGAGAAGAAGTAGGCATAAATTCGGTTTTGATATAATTTTATTTGCTATTATTTGGGAATGAAAAGATACGAAATTTTACAAAAACAAATTCTAATTATTGGACTACTTCACGATACTCTCTGACAGCACGAAAAATAGCAGAAGCTAAAATCGCTTGTCCGTATTCGCTATTGAGATATACTTCTTCTTTTGCGTTACTCATAAAACCTAATTCTACCAAAACGGCTGGCATTTTTGTGTTTTGAAGAACAAATAAGTTATGTCCTCTGTCATCTGTTGTTTGAAGTTTTAATACTTTTCTTTTTGCTCGTTCAGAAAGTTGTTTTATCAGTTTTTTGGCAAAAATTTTACTGAATTTTATGTCGTGATTATGAATATGAACCTGCGAACCATAAATACTTTTTATAGGATTGTGGTTGGCATGAATACTAATAAATAAATCAGCACTCGAATCATTTGCTATTTTTGCTCTATCTTCTAAGCTCACAAAAGTATCATTTTTACGAGTATAAACTACTTTTACATTTTCTAATAAATTTTCTAAATAACCTCCCAGTTGTAAAGCAACAGGTAAAACCACATCTTTCTCTTGTTTAAACCTTTTTAAGTCTGAACATTCGTTTCCAACATCATAGCCTCCATGTCCTGCATCAATGACAACTACAAATAGTTTTTTTTGAGTAGCATCTAAAAAAGAAAAACTACTTCCTATTAGAAAAATGACTAAAAAAGAGCTAAATAAAGCAAAATATTTAATTTTAGAAAAGTAGTAATATTTCATTTTTTGGATAGATAGATTTATAATTACATTTTAGAGACAAACTAAAGTACAAATTTTTTGCTAGAATGTTTTTTTGATTCTATTTTAACGAACCAAAAAAGGCTTTCCATTTTTAAAAATAGAAAACCTAATTTATAGTTTAACTTTAAGAATTTATTAGTCATTCACTAATCATAAGCATATATTTTTCTTTGTTTTCAAAAATTATCCAAAGATTAATAAGCAAAAGAACAAAACCTATAATCATTCCTGAAGAATCTTGAAAAATATGAAAAAATACAATTCCTATAGTAATAGGAAAAATCATGATAGCAGCCAAAGCACGAGTTTTTGGAATGATAATCAAGATTCCTGCAACAATTTCTACAATAGCAATTAGAGACATAATCCAACCAGATTCTACAAAAGCAATCATTAGTTTGGTAGCAGCTTCTGGCATCTCAGGCATAGGCATGTAGTGAAGAAATTTATTAAGTCCACCATTAATCATCATTAGACCAAAAAGAAGACTGACAATAAAGAGAATTTTACTTTTCATTGTTTTGATTTAAAAAATTGAGTTTATGAATTGATATAAAAGACTAAAATTTTATACGCAATTTATGAAATATAGTTGTAGGTACAATTATAATTTATTTCAAATAACTCAAAAGCTGAATAGCTTCCATTGCAGGCTTAACATCATGAACACGCAAAATTTTTGCTCCATTCTGAATAGCTATTGTATTCAAAACTGTAGTTCCATTTAGTGTTTCTGAAACAGGAATATCAAGGCGTTTATAAATCATAGATTTACGAGAAAGACCTGCTAAAATAGGTAATTCGAACTGCTCAAAAATGGCTAAATTTTTCAGAAGAAAATAATTTTGGTCTATCGTTTTGGCAAATCCAAAGCCTAAATCAAGAATAACTTCTTCTACTCCATAATTTTTCAAAGTCATTATTCGATTATGAAAATAAGTCATCATTTCTGCAATGATATTTTCATAATTGGTTAGTGTTTTCATCGTTTGAGGTGTTCCTCTCATGTGCATCAAAATATAAGGCACTTTCAAATTTGCTACCGTTTCAAACATTTGATTATCCAAATTTCCACCAGAAACATCATTTATCAAATCAGCACCTGCATTTATGGCTTCCCTAGCTACTTTTGAACGAAAAGTATCAATAGAAATAATAGCGTTTGGAAATTCTTTTTTTATAGCTGAAATTGGATGTACAACTCTATTTATTTCTTCTTCGATAGAAATATCATCAGCATTTGGACGAGTAGAATATCCTCCAATATCCAAAATAGTTGCACCTTCTTCTAACATTTGAGATGCTTTTTTGAGAATATGTTTTTCAGTAGTTATTCTACTTTCTTCATAAAAAGAATCAGGTGTAACATTCAAAATCCCCATTACAATTGGTTTTTGTAAGGAAATGAGTTGATTTTTTAGACGTAGGGTAGGGATGATTGAGGTTTGCAATAAGAATTAATTTATAGTTTTTTGTCTAAATCAAATTAGCTACACTAACTTTTATAAATATAAAAGGCAACGTAGCTAATTTTTTTATTCATGTATTTGTACTTAATTATTAAGCATTTACCATTGCTTCTTTTTCTACCAAGTAACGTTCTGCATCAAGAGCAGCCATACAACCTGTTCCTGCTGCTGTTACAGCTTGACGATAAATTTTGTCTTGAGCATCTCCAGAAGCAAAAACTCCAGGAATATTAGTAAGTGTGCTATCATTTTGTGTAATTAAATAATTACTTTCGTCCATATCTAATTGCCCTACAAAAATATCTGTATTTGGTTTGTGTCCAATGGCTACAAAAAATCCTTCTACAGCAATCTCATAACTTTCATTCTTTTGATTATTTAGAAGACGAACCGAAGTTACATTTTCTCCATCTCCCAAAATTTGCTCTGTTTCTGTATTCCAAAGAATTTCGATGTTGTCTTTTGTCATGACACGTTGTTGCATGATTTTGGAAGCACGAAGTTCATCACGACGAACAATCATATATACTTTCTTACAAAGTTTTGCCAAATAACTTGCTTCTTCACAAGCAGTATCTCCACCACCTACAATTGCAACTGTTTGTCCTCTAAAGAAAAAACCATCACAAACAGCACAAGCAGAAACACCTTTTCCATTGTATTCTGCTTCAGAAGGCAAACCTAACCACTTTGCAGCAGCACCAGTAGAAATAATAACTGATTCGGCTTCTATTCGTATTCCAGAATCGTCATAAGCAACATGAACTCCTCCAGTTTTGCTAAATTCTACCTTTTCGATAACTCCATAACGCAAATCTGTTCCAAAACGACCTGCTTGTTTATCCAAATCCTGCATCATTTGAGGACCCATTACACCATCAGCATAACCAGGGAAGTTTTCTACATCATTTGTGATAGTAAGCTGCCCTCCAGGTTGTTGTCCTTTATATAAAATTGGTTCTAGTCCTGCTCTAGCTGCATAAATAGCTGCTGTATAACCTGCTGGACCTGAGCCAATAATTAGGCATTTTGTTGTATGTATTTCTGACATAATTCTTTTTTTATTTTTTGGTTGTTAATATAAAAATGTTTTTAGTTGGTTATCTTTTCCCTTTAATCAACGTATCAACATAATTTCATATAAGTTACAAAATAAACGATTTTTTATGAGAAATGGTTTTGAAACTACTAAATATCAGATTTTTATTAGAATTTCAACTCTTCTCCTTCATAAAACTCTAATACTTTTATTCTAAAAATAAATTCATATTTGGCTCTAAGCAAATCAGCTTGTGCAACAGAAAGGTTATTTTTTACTACTGTATACTCTGTACTGTTGGCTGCCCCTGCTTCAAGTCTTTTTTCCATTACTCTAACAGTTTCTTCTAATGCTTTGACACGCTGCTGACTAGCTTCAAAAGAGGCTTTTGCAGCACGAGCCGAAATATAAGCCTGTTCGATGGTTTGATAGAGTTGAGTACGAACAAGTTGAGAGTTTAATTGAGCATTTTGAGTCTGAATTTGCGCTCTTTGAATGTTATTATCTACTTGAAAACGATTAAAGATTGGAATTTGAAGATTTAATCCTAGATTATATCTAAAGGATTCATTAAGCTGACTAAAAAAACCAAAATTTTCTGTTCCAAAAGCTACATTGGGACGTACTACATAATCTGCTGGAAGTCCTGCTCCATCTGGAATATATCCAAGTGTATCTACACCTACAACGGTCTGAGTGGTAAAATCAGAACGAACTCTTTGATTACTTGTATAATTCGAACCTGCTCCTCCTATTAAAGAAAGTATAGGTAACCTACCTGCTTCTGCAATATCAATTCCCTTTTTTGCTACTTCAATGCTGATATCTGCTCCTTTTATATTAGGCTGTGTAGTTTCGGCAATCTGATAGATTTGATATGGATTTTTAGAGTCTAAAACTGCTGAAGGATCATCTACTTGTGGAGTAACAATATCAAACTCTTCAGTAGGTGAAAGTTGCATAAGTTGGCGAAGTTGTAATTTTGCTAACATTAAATTATTTTCTCCTAAAATAATCTGTTGTTGATCGGCTGCTAATTGTGCTTCCAAATCATATAGATTTGCTCTAGGCAGAACACCTGCTTCTACAAGTTGTGCTGTTCTATCATATTGTGCTTGTGTGCTTGTCTTCTGACGACGAGCATTTGCTGCAATTTCTTTATTCAAAACAACCTGTAGATAGTTACTAGCAATATTTAGCATCAAGTCATTTTGAGATTGTCCATAGTTGAGCTTATCTGCTTCTACTTGAAGTTGATTTTGTTCAATTGTATTCTTTAGACTAAAACCATTAAAAAGAGTAACAGAAGAATTTAGAGACAAATTATTGGTTTGAATACGCTGATTTACAAAGCTATTTGAAAAAGGGTCAATCGAACGTCCCCAATTATAATTATGAGAAATAGATGCGTTAGCATTTGGTAATCTGTTATCTTTTGATTGTTTCAATGTTAATTCAGAATTCTCAATACCAAGTTCACTTATTTTAAGTTGTATATTCTGACGAAGTGCATACGAGATACAAGAGTCAAGTGACCATTCTGTTGTATTTTGAGCAATTGTTTGTCCTGATAACAAGAAAAAACAAACACTAAAAAAAAAGCTAGTGAGTAATACCAGCTTCTTACCTTTTTTACATTGCATATCTTTCATAGTTGATTTAAAATTCTTGAGTATATATTTTCTTATTAGAAGAAGCCAAAATAAATAAAATCTATTTATATAGAGCTACCAAATCAGTAATTGATTTGTTAAACTTTTTAAAAGAAAATTACAATTTTATCAATATTAATTTTCACGAGTAAAAAATGTATATATAAATTGTTGATTTACAGGTGTTTAATTGAGGTTGTTAAAGAATGTCTAGAAAAAAGTAGACGTAGTAAACAACATCTTTTTTATGACTTTATCTTTGAAAAAAATGATTAATAATACTCAATTAAAAGTTATTATTCACCAATCACTTTCTCCTTCTTATATATAGGAACAAAGAAACCAATTTGAAAAATAATATCTCTAGTTTGGATAGTTCGCTCTGAATCTGATAAATATCTATTGAGTTTATAATCAAAAGTATTAATGTTATTGAGTCCGTATCTATATCGTATAGAAGCCTGAATACTTATATTTTCAAAATTAAAAGAAGGAACAATTCCTATTATTGCTCCATAATTAAGCTTTTCAAACTGATTGTCTGAATTTGTATCATAGAATCCACCTACATGTATATTAGGAGCAACTACTTTTCCAAATGAGTTTTGTAAATAAGCAACCGAACCTCCAGCTTCCAAAGAAAGCGAAAACCAATCTTTAATAGAATAAGAATATACTCCTAATAAATTAAAATCATAAGTAGAAATGGAATAGTCTACTTTGCCTTCTGTAAGAGCAATTTGATATAAAGTGTTATTACTTCTATACTTTCCCACATTAATTTCGGGCTGAATACTAAATTTTGAATTAATTCTATAATTAGTAAAAACAGTAATAGAAGAACCAATACCTGTTGTATTTTGATCATTTTCTAAAGGACTAGCTATTTCAAGTTTTCCAATGCTAATGCCCCCACGAAATCCGATACTAAAATTTGTACGTATTTTTTTTGTAAGTAAGGCAGAATCTAAAGAAGCAGAAGAGCTTAATGTATCTATTTGTAGAGAATCATTTGTGTTACCGTCTTGAGATTGTGAAAAAGCAGACGAAATAAAAAATAAATTAGTCAAAAGACTAAATAATAATAAAAAAAATAAATTAAAAGAATTTGTCTGTAAGTGATTTATATACAGGTGTTTAAGTGTGTTTTTTTGATTGATGTACCACATAGAATTTAATATTTCTGAAAAAAAATGAAAGAATTTTGATTTTTTTTTAACCAAATGCAACCTTTTTTAGTAGTTGTTGGGTCTTATAAGCATAACAGACAGTTCGCTTGTCTGCAAAGCTACTACATTCGTGATAAAGGCTTTAGAAACTTCTCAAAAAATAATTTAAAAAACTAAAATTTTTTAAGATATAGAATGAAAAACATTCAAATAACTTGGAAAAAAATAAAAATTATTTTTGAAAAACGTTTTGTAAGTCTCAAAACTAATAATTACCTTTGCATTCACAAGTGTAAACTACTAAGTGCGCAAAAAATTGATATTCAATTACACTAAACTCTATTGTTCCATGAACAAAAATCTTTTTATTTATTCATTCAAGTACCTTGCTGTTTTATTGGCATTGGTTACTTTCTCATCTTGTGAACGTGATGAGTTCACAGAAGCAGATGCTTATGCTTTAGAGCAACAACGTCTTGAGCTTGAAAACACTCGTAATCAAGATAACTTAAACAACGATGTAACTCGTTTAGAGCAAACTCTTAGAGTTCGTCAACAAATAGAAGCTCTTACTCGTGCTAACGCAGGTGGTAGAGTTCTTTATTCTGTTGTTGTAGTTCCAGGTAGTGATGCTGCTTTCTCTAGTGGTCGTTTTGAAGAAGTTGAAGGTCTTGACGGTGCTGTCGTTACTGTATCTCAATTTACATCAGGTGATGTTACTGGTCAGTCAGGTATCAGCCAAGAAGTTACTACTAACGCTGCTGGTGTTGCTTCATTCGAACTTTACAGTGGTGAAGTTACTGTAAGTATCGTATCTGATAACTATGGTACTGTAAACTATACAGCTAACCTTACTCCAGATGGTGGTGTTGCTAATGGCGCACACGTTGCTGTAAGTAATGTTATTCCTGTATTTGAAAACCCTCTTAATCCTCCAGCTGGTACTCCTGAACTTGCTGAAATCAAAGGATTTGCTTTTGCTGAAACAGATATTACTTTCGGTAATAACTTTGAAGAGCCAGCTCCAGACGGCGTTAAAGTACGTGCTTTCATTGACGTAAACGCTGCTTTTATGGCAAAATACGTTAATCCAATGAACGGTACTGACGAAGGTACTAACATCAATGGAAATATTACTAAGTCAGGTATCGTAAGACGTATCGCTTATGAGAATGCTGTTTCTACTACTGGTACTACTGTTCTTACTGATTTGACAGATGATAGTGGTGTTGATGTAACTGATGGAGCTACTCAAGGTGGTTTCTATAGTGTTAATGTACCAGGTACTGCATCTGGTCTTCCAATTAAGATGAAGTTTGATGATTTCGCTGCAAATCGTACTTACGTATTTGGTAACGGTATCACTCAAACAGGTTCTACTGACGGTGATTTTGGTACAGGTACTAAACGTTTCCTTTACACTCAGAATACTGAGATGGGTGGAAACCAAACTCCAACTCCTTTCTTTACAGGAGAATCAGACTTAGCTGCTGTTTACTCTACTGTAAACTTTGACTTCGTTACTACTGACGCTACTGCTACTGCTAGTATTGCAGGTGGTGATAGAGTTTCTGCTATTTCTGTAAGTGATGGAGGTTATTATTATGAAGCTCCTACTGTAACTATCGGAACTTCTGCAAGTGGTGTTACTGCTACTGGTACAGCTACTTTGGTAGATATTCCTGCAACTGCTACTGGTGATGCTGCTGATGCAAGAGACAGAGGCTTGAAAATGGTAGGTAGTGTTACTGTAACAAGTGGTGGATCAGGTTATGCTGCTGCTCCTGCTGTTACATTTACTCGTAAGTCGTATACAGGTCGTGTAGGTGGTGTTCCAGTTGCTAATGGTACTGGTTCTGTAGCTGCTCCTAGCTCTCAAATTACTTATATCCGTATCATGAACGGTGGATTTGGAATGACTCCTTCAGTTGCTCCTGGTACTCCAGTTACAGGTGTAGGTGCATATACAGGTGTTGCTCCTGGTGTTGTATTCAACAACAATATTATTCCAACAGGTGGTTCTTTAGCTACTGCTACTGCTATTGTTGATGAAACTGTAGGTACTGTTACAGAAGTTCAATTAACAGGTGGTGGTGACGGATATGATGATACAAGCCTTAATATTACATTTAATTATGGTGAAAATGGTAACGTATCTCCTGCTGCTGCTGGTGATGAACTATTTATAGTAGATGCTGCTGGTGCATTAAATTGGAATAATGGTGGTGCAGGTGCAAGAAACCTTACAGGTCCAGGTGGAGATATTTCATTTAATGGAGGTACTAATTATACATTTGTACCTAGTATTACAGCTACAGGATTAACTGCTCCTGCTGGTGCAACTCTTCCAACTTTTGTTGCTACTGTTACTAATGGAGTTATTACAGGTATTGAAATACAAGGAGCTACTTCTGGATGGGGAGCTGTTGGTACAGAAATAAATGGTACTATTAATATTAATGCTAACCCTGATGCTGTAGGTGTTTCTGCTGAAGGCTTTACTCAAGGTGGAAGTATTGATAGCTATATCCTTACTAACTACGGTACTACAAATGATGTGTATCAGTCAACTGTAACAGCTGCTGGTGAATCTTTTGATTACTTGACTACGCTTAATGATGGTTCTGGTACTATCGTTGATGGAAATGGTGTTGCTG
Source organism: Bernardetia sp. MNP-M8 (assembly GCF_037126285.1). Classification (NCBI taxonomy): domain Bacteria; kingdom Pseudomonadati; phylum Bacteroidota; class Cytophagia; order Cytophagales; family Bernardetiaceae; genus Bernardetia; species Bernardetia sp. MNP-M8. The sequence goes on along the minus strand of NZ_CP147012.1, from coordinate 1,691,009 downwards.
TAGCTCCTGCTGACTACGCAGATAACAGTGATTTCATCGTAGTATTTGAAAATCCAACTGCTGGTGGTGGTGTTAATGCTTGGGGTTACCCAATCTTTGATAACTCTGGTAACAGCTTAGTAGGTTTGTTCATTGTAAACCAAGGTATTGGTTATACTAATCCTGCTCCTGCTGCATACAACTTCTGGGTAATTCCTGCTGACCTTGACGGTAACAAAGGAACTGCTTTAGCTGAGTATGCTCAATCTGCTGACGGTGGTGCAAATGCAAATGCTTCTGCTTCTCTTAATGCAACTAACTTGACTATCACTTTTGATACTCCAGGTTCTGGTTATGCAGTTCGTCCTGAATTCAGACTTTCTGGTGGAAATCAGTCTGCTGAAGATTTAGCTGCTATCAATACAGCTATTAATGGTGCTATTCGTAACAACCTTACTTTTAACGAAGCTGGTGAGATTACTAATACTTCATTATCTTATACAGGTGCATTGCCATTCTCTGCTGCTGATTTAGCTACTAACCCAGTAAACGTTGCTATTAGCGTAGCTCGTTTAGAAAATGAGTTTACTGCTTCTGCTAACAGTCGTAATGGTACTTACCTTACACCTTATGCAGCAGATGCTTCTACATATGCAGCTGGCTTCAAGTACTGGTTAGGTACTAACCCAACTACTGATGCAACTGCGTTCTTTACTGCAATTGCTGGTACTGTTCCTGAAATTACTGGAACATATATTACTCCTCCTACTTTCAATGTAACATTTGGTGATCAAGATGCTACTACTGGTGGAACTGGTACTGCTACATTGAATCCAAGTGCAATGATTGATGGCTTAACTTATACACCAGGTTCTTTCCCTACTACTGCAGTAACGGTTAATGGTGTTACAGTTACTTCATTCTTGTATAATGGTAATGATCCTTACTACAATGCAATGGGTGAGCGTTTCAGAACTATCGGTGGAGCTAGTAGCTTTGACGTGTATTCTGGTATGACTTATATCCGTGACGTAAACTACGGTACTGGTATCGAATTAGAATAATTTTAGTCTAACGGCTTTAATGATTCATATTTGAATCCTTTATATATAAAAAGAAGGCTAAGGGCAACCTTAGCCTTTCTTTTTTGTCAAATTATTTTATAAAAATTAATGCTAATCAAATTATTAATTAAAAATTTTATGCGTTATTTATCTTCTTTGTTATTTGTAATTGTTGTAATTACTTTTTATTCTTGTACAAGTTCTACAGAAAATAAAGATTCTGAAAGTGAACAAAACGAAGAAATTGAAACTCTAGCTGCTAACTGGAATGATACTACCACTATGGGAAAAGTAATCAATAGATATTATGAAGATTCTTTACTTAAAGATGGTAAAATAGCTATGGAGATTGAAGATCCTCTTATGAATAGTAGATTGCCTTATCGCTATCCACAAATACAAAAGGTATTGCGTCCAAGATTTAAAAAAGTATCTCCTACTGTAGGTTATATGCCTGTTTTGATGACTACTTCAAAAGATAGTGTAATTGTAGATTTTCAAATTACATGGAAAAAAGGAGAGTTTGTAGTTACAGATAAGTTTTTACAAAAAGTAGGAAATGAGCCACGTTATGAATGGATAGAAAATGATGGTTATTGGGTGCGAAGAGATGTTATAGATGAAGAAAAATAGTGTTTTGTAAGTAATTACTTTCTACGACAAGCCTTTTAATTGAAAAATTAGAAGGCTTTTTTATATTTTATTGAAAAAGGCTGTTGAAACTAGTGATAAAATTCATGTAAATGATATTAAATTGATTGTTATGCTTCACTATCTAAAACTATTTCTAATAAATTCCGTTAATCAAATTAATAGAAATTGTATTTTTGACACTAACCTAACTTATATTTAATTGTTTCAACTAGTATTGTTGCTTGAACCAAGTAAATATAAAGTAACATATTTCCATTTATGAAATTACTAAAAGTAGCTTGTGCTGTTTTGAACCAAACTCCAATGCACTGGGAGCGCAATAAAAGAAATATTCTGCAAGCCATTCATGAGGCAAAAGCACGAAATGTAAGCGTTCTATGTTTGCCCGAACTGTGTATTTCTGGATATGGCTGTGAAGACATGTTTTATTCGCCTAATGTTTTGGAGCAGTCTATACGAGTTTTGTATGAAGTTTTGCCCCACACAAAGGGAATTATTACTTGTTTGGGACTTCCCATGATGTATCAAAACCGAACTTTCAATGCCTGTGCGCTTTTGGTAGATGGAAAAATTGCAGGTTTTGTAGCTAAACGTTTTTTGGCTGGAAATGGAATTCATTATGAACCTCGTTGGTTTACACCTTGGGTCGCTGATAAACATATAAATCTGTCTATTCAAAACCTAGAAACAAAAGAAACGGAAAATTATCTTTTTGGAGATATTTATTTTGATATTGGAGGAATAAAAATTGGTTTTGAAATTTGTGAAGATGCGTGGGTAGCTCATCGCCCTGGACGTGTTTTATCTAATTATGGAATTGATGTAATTATGAATCCTTCTGCTTCTCATTTTGCTTTCAATAAAATAAATGTACGTAAACGCTTTGTTTTGGAAGGTTCTCGTGCTTTTGGGGTGGCATATTTGTATGCAAATCTCTTAGGAAATGAAGCAGGAAGAGCGATTTATGATGGAGGGACAATTATAGCCTCAGCAGGAGAAATAGCAAATATTGGTCAGCGTTTGAGTTTTCATGATGTACTTGTTACTGATGCTGTTATTGATATTAATGCCAACCGAATTGCACAATCTCAGGCGAGTATGAATTTTGATTTGCCTTCTACTCAAGATAATAAAATAATAATTCCATACAATTTTCCAAATGTAGAACCTGAACCGTATGACCCAAGTGAATCAAAATGGGAATATAGTGATTCTATTCAAGAAGAAGAGTTTACACGAGCTTTAGCCTTAGGACTCTTTGATTATCTTCGAAAAAGTCGTTCGAATGGTTTTGTAGTTTCTCTTTCGGGTGGAGCAGATTCGGCAGCCGTAGCTTGTTGCGTATATTTATTGATAAAATTAGGTGTTGAAAATATTGGGTTAGAAGAGTTTAAGAAAAAACTTTATTATATTTCAGCTATTCAAAATTTAAGTACAGTTGATGAAGTTGCTAAAAAATTATTACTTACAGCTTATCAACCCACCGAAAACAGCTCAAACACAACTGAAAATGCAGCAGATAAGTTAGCAGAAGCACTAAATGCAACTCATTATACATTTAATATTAACGAGGTTGTGAAAGAATATCACAAAATTATTGAGCAGGGTTTGGATAGAAAACTCACTTGGCAAACTGATGATATTGCGCTACAAAATATTCAAGCTAGGGTTCGTGCGCCTTCTGTTTGGATGATTGCAAATATTTATAATGCTCTTTTGCTTTCTACAAGTAATCGTTCGGAAGCTGCTGTAGGTTATGCAACAATGGACGGAGACACAAGTGGAGGACTTAGCCCCATTGCAGGAATAGATAAACATTTTTTGAGAAATTGGTTAAAATGGTTAGAAATAAAAGGAGTTTTGACTTGGATTAATGATTCTGAATCGTCTTATTTCAAAATTGAAGCTCTAAAATTTATCAATCAGCAACAACCGACTGCCGAACTTCGACCTTTAGAAAATAAACAAACAGATGAAGATGATTTGATGCCTTATGATTTGCTAGATGCTATTGAAGAAGCTGCCATCAGAGATAAAAAATCACCTGCTGATTGCTTGAAGTTATTAAAACTAACTTTCAAGCAATACAACGAAAAGCAACTCAAAGAATGGACAATCAAATTTTTCAGACTTTGGAGTAGAAACCAATGGAAGCGAGAACGTTATGCGCCTTCTTTCCATTTAGATGATAAAAATCTTGATCCAAAAACGTGGTGTCGTTTCCCTATTTTATCTAGTGGTTTTGAATATGAATTGGAACAACTTGGCAATAATTGATTTCTCTTATAATAAAATACAAACTCTATTATATAAATATAGAGTTTGTATTCTTTTAAATAAGATAGTTTTTTCAAGAGTTAGAACTAATTATTTCTCTCCAAAAAGGGATTTTTTGATATTCTATACTTTTGTATTCCTTTGCATTTAATGCATCAACTTCTTTTCTCTCTTCTGTTGATAAATTCAAATGTTCACTTATTTCATTCAATAAATAATGTCTGAAATTCTGACCATAAATGATTGTATCACTTCCCCAAATAGATAAAATTGTATTTTGATGGTCATTCACTATAAATCTATGAGATTTAATAGGAAGAAGTTGAGGCGATTTTGCAAACTGTTCTTTAAAAATATGTTCTTTTTCTTGTTCTGACTTTGGTTTTTGTCCCCACGACTTTAGCCAAAAATTACATCTAGGATTTAAAATATCAAATAATATTTGTTCAAATGCCCAATTCAGTCTATATCTAATTTCTTCTTCATCTCTTATCCAGTTATAAAAGAAAGGGTCTTCTTCTAAATACTCATTAACCTCTTTTCTGTCTATAGAGTGAAGAATTTGTAAAAATGCTTTATGTTTGTCAGTAAAAGTTACTTGATATTTTTTCTCAACTTCTTCAATTTGGGATTCGGTTAGTCCGACCCATTTTGCACCAATAATCCACTTTTCACACTTATATATTTCATCTTTAGAAGCAATAGAATCTTGATATTCTTTACTCCAATAGTGTTCACTTCTTTTCTTTACCCATTTAAAAAAACTTACTGTGTTTGTTGGTATTAACATAATTTCCTTAGTTTTATTACTTCCTAAATCTATGTAAAAAATCCTCTCTCATTTCATCATTTCTTTTAAAATAAGTAAAGAGAAATTTTTTAATTTCTTCTTTTGAAAGTTTATCAAAAACAGACTCTATTTTATCTAAAACTGTGTTTTTAGGTAATTCTAGCCACATTTTAGAATCATGTATATAATACAAAACAGCTACTACATGTTTGCAGTTATTTCCATCATACGGACATGTACAATTCCATGCAATGATAGTTTCTTCTTCAATCTGAACATAAACTTTGTAATAAGTTGTTCCCAAAACAATGGCAAAAAATTCTCCTAATCCAATGGTATCTATCTCTTGAATATAATCTTGTTCATAGATATAAAATCCTCTGTCTAAAAAACGAGTTTCGATATGTTTTTCAAAATCGGTTATTTTCATAGAATTATTCTTATAGATTTTCTGATTCTTCTGTTCTAGTTTCTTCTTCTCTTTCTTCATTCAAAAACGAAATATCAATCCAGTAATTTTCTGGGTTTTCTAAATCTATATAAATGGGTAGTGTTTCTCTTTCTTCTAAAAGCTCAGTAGGGTCGGCAGCTAAAGGTTCACTCTTGAAAAGTAATACTCCTGAATTTTCATCTCTTTTCCATTCACAGAGAATAATAAAAGCAGGTTTGTCTTGTAGCATAATTTGTGGGTCTTGCACTACTGACTGAATTACACCTTCTAAAACACTTCCATTTTCTAAAAGCCAATTTCGACGGTTAGCTCGTAGCCAAATCATAAGTCCCCAAACAAGCCCTCCTCCCACAAATGCAATTCCTGTAATAGACAAAAAACTCATCCAAAACCACTCATAACGAACAATATGGGTATCATCTGGATTGATAATATCATAATAAATTTCTACTACTTCTCCAAGATTGTAACTAGAAAAGCGAGAAGCCTCCTGTTTTGCGTGTACCATTACTTTTTGGCTATCCAAGGCATAAAAACCAATGACAGGGTATGTTTTGTCTTCTGGGAGAGGTTTTATTTCGACTACTCTACCCAAAGTACGCTCATATTTTGTCTGACGAATTTGTTCTTTATTCCAACTTTGTGTAGCCAAAACAAGAAAAACCAAACCTGTCAGAATAAGTGATAAAGCGAGATAGAATGCCGTTCTTTTCATTTTTGATATTTTTTATGACAGCCAAAAAACTGTAAGCTAACCTATACTTAGTAGAAGTGAAAATTAAATAATATTTTTCATCTTAAAAACTATTCACTATCAAGGAATTATATTCGTAATTTTTAATTGTTTATTCACTATGCAAAATACATAAATTTTGTTCACTTTTTTAGCATTTAATTTCAAATTCTATATAACAAAAAACCTAATTCTGTTTTAGAATTAGGTTTGCTTGTTGTTTAAATCAAAAAAGGCTTTTTTATTTGGTTATCTTAAATGCTAAAAATGCCATTCCACATGAGCTTTTGGAATCTTTAGGAAGAAAATTGAGATAATAAGGAGCTGTACGATTGCATTGAAAGGTAATAGAAGTATAAAACTTCTTTGAGCCATCATCATAATTAGAAGCGATAACTGCACCTGAAAGCTCTTTAAAATTAGCAATAATATTTTCTGCGCCACCTTCACTACTCAATACTACAAGTGTATAGGTATTTCCTTTAGTCATAATGACAGTATAATTTCTAAAGTTGTTACAACCTCTACAAGTACGCTGAACACGGTAGCTCTTTGAAAGACGATATCCGTTTTTAGATAAATCTTTCATTATTTTTACTTGAGCCAACGAATCTACATCACATTGAGCATAGGCTTCAGAAGAGCTACTAAAAGCCATAAAGGCAAACAAACTGCACAAAAAAAGGAAAATTTTCATAATTATTTTTTTATAGGACTAGAATAAAATTAGAAACATAAATTTAGTAACACAACAAGAAAAAAGACAGAGAACTATCAGAACTCTATATTTGTCCAAATTTATGAAAGTGTATAACCTATTGTAATTCAATTTACTAGCCAAAATACAAAAACGATTTTATTTTGAAGTAATTTTTAGAGAAATCAGAACATCTTTAGAGTAATTTCAAAATAATTCTAATGATGAAGGTAGTGTAAAAATAGGTTTCATTTGTTGATATAGTTACAATAGAACATGACCCTAGTCTGTATTACCTTTCTATATGAATTGTGTTTGTAAACTCAATTCTAACGAAACATTAAAGATAAACAAAAAAAATAAACCTTAATCTTTATTTTAACTCTTCGATATGGTTTTTGAATCCATTGCTCATAGCTGTTTTGGTAGTTCCATTTTCATCATAAATCAAAAATACTTCTGTATTCTCTAATTTTTCTATCATTTCTAAAGCTTTATCTTTTCCCAAAACCATACAAGCTGTACCAAGTGCATCAGCAGTCATGGCATCATTAGCCAAAATAGTTGCACTTAAAAGATTATGAGAAACAGGATAACCCGTTTTTGGATTGATAGTATGGGGATATTTTTTACCTTCTCTAACATAAAATTTGCGATAATTTCCTGATGTTACAAGAGATTTGTTATTCAAAGTAACTATTGCTTGAAGTTCTCTTTCTGTATTCTGACTGTCTTTTTCTTCTTCAATGGGTTTATCAATTCCTATTTTCCATCCTGTGTTATCTGTTCCTTTTCCATTGGCTCTGAGTTCTCCACCAATTTCTACCATATAATTTTTGATGTTTTTTTGCTCTAAGAAAAGAGCTACTACATCAACTGCATAACCTTGAGCAATGGCATTAAAATTAAGTTGGATATGTTTTTTAGTTTTTTTGAGCGATTTTTTATCAAAAACAATGTATTTATCAAAACCTACAAATTCTAATAAGGAATCAATTTTATCAGACGGAATTTTTTCAGGTTCTTCTATTTCGCCAAATCCCCAAACACGAATTACAGGTGCAAGAGTTGGGTCAAAAGCTCCTTCACTCAGCTCAAATATTTCTTTACTAGTCTTCAAGACGGGATAAAAAAGCTCATTCTGAAAAACTACCACACTATCAATAGTTGATAGGTTATTAAAAATAGAAATCTCAGAATCAGGAATATAAGTAGAAAGGCTCTGACTAAAAGCAACCAAAACCGAATCAATGGCAAGCTGATAATTATTACCTTTTTCAGCTAAGTATTTTATAGTATAGGTTGTGCCTTGTGTTTCTCCATATACTTGGTAGATTTGTTGGTTATTTATATTTTCTGTATTTCGGAATTTGTACACCAAAAACATCATTAAAATAAGTATACCTCCATAAATTGCATTTCGATAATAATATTTCTTTTCCATTTTACCTTTAATTTTTTTAAGATTTTTAGTTGTTGAATCAATCAGTAAGCAAAAATACAAACTATTCGTCTAGTAATTTTGTGTAACTTAACTCAAGTTATAAGTAATAAATATTTCAGATTTTCTAGTCTGACTAAGTAAAATTTTTATTCAAAAAACTAGTTTTATTTTTACTGAGACTAAAGAATTTTTGATACCTCATTTGAGTTTGTTAAATTATAGAATTGTTAAAAAAACCTATTGCTATACTCATGCGTTGTAGTGAAGTCTGAGTTATTAATGAATAATTAAATAAATTTTTAGATTAACTTGCAGTATGTTTTTATTATTCTGATGACTTTCTTTTATACTACTTGCACTACTTTTTGTATTATATAAATGGCAAATTTAGAAAAATCAACTCCTAAAGGAGAAATATTTGACTGGAAAATACTCAAACGTGTTTTCATTTTTGTAAAACCATATCAAGGACGTTTTTATTTTATTATTTTTCTAACTGTTTTGTTAGGAATCATTGCCCCTATTCGTCCTTATTTAATCAAACTTACAGTTGATGATTATATCCTTCAAAACAACTGGCAAGGCTTAAATTTGATGCTTATTTTGCTCTTAGTTTCAGCTGTCGTACAAGTGGGTGTTGAGTTTATTCATAGTTACCTTTCGGGTTGGTTGGGGCAAAATGTAGTGCGTGATATTCGTATGCAAGTCTATAATCATTTGATGGGAATGAAATTGTCTTTTTATGACAAAACACCTATCGGAAGACTTGTAACTCGTAATATTTCAGATATTGAAACGCTTTCTAATATTTTTACACAAGGAATTGCCAACATTTTAGGAGATATTTTGCAGCTTATTTTTATTTTAGCTGCTATGTTATATCTAGACTGGAAACTGACTTTGGTTACTCTTACTGTATTGCCTTTTCTGTTAGTTGGAACATATATTTTTAAAGAAAAAGTAAAAGATTCCTTTAATGATGTTCGTACTGCTGTTTCGAATCTCAATTCATTTGTACAAGAACACGTAACAGGAATGGCAATTGTTCAGATTTTTAATAGTGAAAAACGAGAACACAAAAAGTTTGAGGCTATTAATAAGGAACATAGAAGAGCGAATGTGAAAACGGTTTTGTATTACTCACTTTACTTTCCTCTTGCCGAAATTGTGGGAGCAGCAGGAACTGGCTTGGTAGTTTGGTATGGTGCTTCTAGTGTTTTGGGAGAGCGTATTGAACTCGGAACTCTGATTGCTTTTATTTTATTTTTGGCTATGTTTTTCCGTCCTATTCGAATGATTGCAGACCGTTTTAATACACTGCAATTAGGAATTGTGAGTTCGGACAGAATTCTGAAACTTTTAGATGACAATAGTACCATTCAACACAACGGAACTTATTTTGCCAAAAATTTAAAAGGAGATATTCGTTTTGAGGAAGTGTGGTTTGCCTATAATATGGATTCTACCAAAAAAGAATATTCAGAAAACGGAGATATTCAAGTAGAAACAAAACCTGAATGGGTATTGAAAAATATTTCTTTTGAAGTAAAACAAGGTCAAACCATTGCTATGGTAGGTGCAACAGGAGCAGGAAAATCTTCTATTATCAATCTATTAAATAAATTTTATGAGATTCAGAAAGGAGAAATTTTTATTGATGATAAGAATTTAGAAGATTATAATTTGAATTCTTTACGCCAGCATATTGGAGTTGTTTTACAAGATGTCTTTTTGTTTTCAGGAACTATCATAGACAATATTACATTACGAAATCCAGATATTTCTTTAGAAAGAGTAAAACAAGCAGCCGAATTAGTAGGAGCAAAAGAATTTATAGAAAAACTTCCAAATGGTTTTTATTATGATGTACAAGAACGAGGAGCAACACTTTCAGTAGGACAAAGACAGCTTATTTCCTTTGTTCGTGCAATGGTTTATGATCCTCAAATACTGATTCTTGATGAAGCGACTTCTTCAGTAGACTCTGAAACAGAAGAATTAATTCAAAATGCAATTGATAAAATGATGGAAGGAAGAACAGCAATAGTTATTGCTCACCGTTTGGCTACTATTCAAAAGGCTGATAAAATTATGGTTTTGGATAAAGGTGAGATAAAAGAAAGTGGCTCACATGAAGAGCTTTTAAAACTGGGTGGATATTATAACACACTTTATGAAATGCAGTTTTTGCAGGCTGAAAAAGGCTAGATTTTTTATTTGATAAAAAAAATGTCAGTTCATTCTTATAAGATTGAACTGACATTTACTTTTTTGTTATTCCTCTTCATCATTATGTTCCTCTATTATTCCATAATCTTCTTGATTGTAATCTTGACCTTGGGCATAATAATCTGGACGCACATAATTCGGATAAATCTGAAAATGACGAGCTGCAATTAGTTCGATTAATTTTTCTTTTAGCTCTTCAATATTCTGATTTTTGACTGCTGAAACAAAAACAGTATTTTTTGTATCACTTCCCAAATAAGAATCTTTGAGTTCTTCCAAAGTTGGAGGACAAACCAAATAATTCTGACCTACCTGAACATCATTCGTATAAGCATCAATTTTATTAAATACTAAAAGTGTCGGTTTGTCTGATGCTCCTAATTCTTTGAGCGTTTCCTGAACTACTTTTATATGCTCTTCGAAAGCAGGGTGCGAAATATCAACTACATGAATCAGAACATCAGCCTCTACAATTTCCTTCAAAGTAGATTTGAAACTTTCGATAAGCATAGTTGGTAGTTTTCTGATAAAACCAACTGTATCAGAAAGTAAGAATGGAATTCCTTGCCAAAAAACTTTACGTACTGTAGAATCTACGGTAGCAAAAAGTTTGTTTTCAGCAAAAACATCAGAACCACTAAGAATCTGCATCAATGTAGATTTTCCAACATTGGTGTAACCTACTAAAGAAACACGAACTACTTTATGACGCTGTTTGCGACGTGTTTCATCTTGCTTTTCAATTTTCTTTAATCGCTCTTTCAAAAGCGTAATTCTATCTCTAACAATACGACGGTCAGTTTCAATCTCTTTTTCACCTGCTCCACGCTGTCCTACACCACCACGCTGACGAGAAAGGTGAGTCCACATATTAGTAAGACGTGGTAAAAGATATTGATAACGAGCTAGTTCTACTTGTGTACTTGCCTGTGACGTTTGCGCTCTGTGTTTGAAAATCTCTAAAATAAGTGTACTTCTATCAAAGACTTGTTTGTTTTCGAATTCCCTACCTATATTTCGAACGTGGCGAGGTGAAAGCTCATCATCAAAAATAACAGTATCAATTTCTTTTGATTCCATATATTCTCTGATTTCTTCTATTTTTCCACTTCTTACAAAAGTAGTTGTGTCGGGCGTATCTAATTGTTGTGTAAAACGTTTTACACACTGAATGCCAAGCGTTTCTGCCAAAAATTCTAATTCATCTAAATATTCTTGTGATTTTTGTGAGTTTTGTGTCTGGTTTACAATTCCTACCAAAACGGCTGTTTCGGGTTTTATATTTTCGGTTTCTAACATATATTTTTTTATGTAAAGATATAAATGTTTTCTGTATTGATTTTATTGAATATGAAACTTGAAATTTTTAAATTTTGTTTGCTTTTACATTTTTTGATAGACTAACTTTTAACTCTCGTAAACTAATAACTAAAAGAGATTAGCTATTCAGAACATACGATGCATAAAATTCGATCAGTGTTGTCTTTTAGATCTAAACTATTTATTTAACAAATAGAGAAATAGTATTCTGTATAAATTTCTTTCCTTTCCATAAAGTAAAGTTTGCAAATCCTATTTTATGGAAAACACACAGCCTTTGTTTTAGTATAGTGACCCAACAAACAAATGTAAATTCAATTACTTTAACTGATTGAACCAGATTTAGTTCTTTTAAATAAACGACGTAGTCTTGAGTGAAGCTAAACACAAATAAGACAATTAATCGTGATAACGTTTAATAATCTGAAATTATTTTTTACTACGTATATCGCTTACGTTCTGCGCTCTTAATTTTGTAGTATCCTTAAAAGCAAAGGAAGCAAAAACAACAAATACAAGGCAAGAAAAATAATTTAGAAAAAAGTCAAAAAAACTTCAAATTATTTTTTACTACGTAAATCGCTTACGTTCTGCGCTCTTAATTTTGTAATATCCTAAAAGGACAAAATAAAATTTTGATTTTTAAAATAGTAAAAAATTAGCTTTTTTTTAGAAAATAATCTTTACTACGTAAATCGCTTACGTTCTACGACGTTAATTTTGTAATATCCTTAAAAGGAAAAATAATTTAGTAAATAATTTATCACTCTTATATATATTTCAATTATGGCAAAAGGAGCCGACGACCAAAAAAAGAAACTAGAAGCACTAAAAGTAACTTTAGCTAAACTAGACAAAACATACGGAAAAGGAACAGTCATGAAATTGACTGATGATAATGTAGTAGATATTCCAAGCATCTCAACAGGTTCACTAGGACTTGATATTGCTTTAGGAATTGGAGGATTACCTCGTGGTAGAGTAGTAGAAATTTATGGGCCAGAATCTTCAGGTAAAACTACCCTTACACTACACGCTATTGCAGAAGCTCAAAAACAAGGTGGTTTGGCTGCCTTTATTGACGCAGAACACGCTTTTGATAGACAATATGCTCAAAATTTAGGTGTAGATTTGGACAACCTTCTTATCTCTCAACCTGATAATGGAGAGCAGGCATTAGAAATTGCTGAACAGCTTATTCGTTCAACTGCCATTGATATTGTAGTAATAGACTCTGTGGCTGCTCTTGTACCAAAAGCAGAATTAGAAGGCGATATGGGAGATTCGAAAATGGGTCTTCAAGCACGTTTGATGTCTCAAGCACTTCGTAAACTAACAGGTGTAATTAGCAAAACACAATGTACTTGTATTTTTATTAACCAACTTCGTGATAAAATTGGTGTTATGTTCGGAAGTCCTGAAACAACAACAGGTGGTAATGCACTTAAATTTTATTCTTCTGTTCGTTTGGATATTCGTCGTATTGGAGCAATTAAAGACGGAGACAAAATCACAGGTAACCGTACTCGTGTGAGTGTCAAAAAGAATAAATTAGCTCCTCCATTCAAACAAGTTGAGTTTGATATTATGTATGGAAGAGGAATTTCTAAAGCTGGCGAAATCTTGGATTTAGCCGTTGATTTGGATATTGTGAAAAAATCAGGTTCTTGGTACTCTTATGGAGATAACAAACTCGGACAAGGTCGTGATTCTGTAAAAGCTCTTATCGAAGAAGATGAGGTGCTAATGGCAGATCTTGAAGGACAACTTCGTGAACTAGATAAGGCAGCTAATTTAGCTGAAAAAGATGGAAAATCTTCTAAATCTAAAGGCAAAAAAGCAGAAAAAGCAATTGCTGCAACTGCTGACGCTGAAAATGAGGAAGAAGACAACGACGAAGATTTTGTCTTTGAAGACGAAGAATTAGAAGACGGAGAATAATCTGTTTATAGTTCGTTTAAAAATGGATTTACTTCATCTATTTGTTTGATATATCAAAAGACCTTCTGCCTTGTGGAAGGTCTTTTTTATTTTTGTCATTCGAATAAATAAACATAATTTATTTTTAGTGTAACTCTACATTGCAAAATATAATTTGTAATTTGTTCCACGAAACAGTTTATATTCAAATATTAATTAATCCATCTTAATAAATTATATATGCAAAATAAAGTTCATAAAAAACCACCTAATCAAATGCGTGAAATCATGACACAAATGGTGTCTTCAAGATGTTTAAGTATAGCAGCTGAGTTAGGCATTGCTGATATAGTTGGTAATGAGGCAAAATCTATTGCTCAAATAAGTAAAGAACTACAATTAAATGAAAATGCTTTATATCGTTTAATCAGAGTTTTGGCTATACAAGGAATTTTTGAACTTGATGACAACAAAATGGTTTCTAACAATGATGTTTCTTATTTTTTGCAGGAAGAAACAGATGGTTCTCAACGAAATTTTGCACGGATGATGGGAAGCCCATGGATGTGGAAGATATTCAATAATCTAGAACATTCTATTAGTACAGGTGATTCAGCTTCTGAAAAAGCTATGGGATACGAAAATTTATTTGAATATTTTAAAAAAGATAGTCCCAAAGATGGAAAAGTATTTAGTCAGGCTATGTCTAGTTTTTCATACTCTTTTGACAAACCTTTGGTTAATGCTTACGATTTTAGTAATTGTAAAAGTGTTGTGGATTTAGGAGGAGCAGAAGGACAATTATTAAAGGTAATAAAACAAAATTATCCACATATTAAACCTATTCTATTCGATTTGCCTCATGCCATTGCTCAAGCTAAAGCAAATGATAGAGATGAAGTTTTAGAATATGTAGAAGGTGATTTTTTTAAATCTATTCCTGCTAACATAGATTGTTATGTAATTAAATATGTATTACATAACTGGAATGATGAAGATTGTATAAAAATTCTCAAAAAATGTAGAGAAGCCATTTCATCGAATGGACATTTATTGATTATGGATATTTTGATAAAAGAAGACCAACCTCAAATATTTGAAAAATCTTTAGATATTGTTATGTTATTGCTTCTAGGAGCAAAAGAACGTACAAAACAAGAGTTTGAAGAGTTGTTAGAAAAAGCAGGTTTTAAAATAAACAATGTTTATCCAACTCAAAGTCCTTTAAGTATTATTGAAGCAGTTGCTGTGTAAATTATAAAAGTAAAAAGTTTAATTATTAATATACTTTTAAAGTATCAGATATAGCATAGTAACTTATAGATTATTCTCATAAAAAAGACCTTCTAATTTATTGGAAAGTCTTTTTTGTACCAAATTTTATCTTTTATGACATGGCTTATCGTGCAAAACAAGTTTACATACTTAATAGTGATTCAAAGAAAATTCATATAAAACTAATGATAAAGTAAATTTATAAATTCAACTTGCGAAGTATTTTAAAAATCCATCACTAAAATAATTCAAAATTGTTTCGCAATGAAAAAAACTACTTTATTTATCTTGTATTGTATTGCTTTTTCGGTAACTAGTTTACCAGTCTTTGGACAAGATACTGGCACAATCACAAAGATAGTCAGTCCAACAGCACAACCTGCTCCTATTTCTCTCAAAAGAAAAATATCCAAGATTAGTTCTCAAAATGATGTTCAAGATGGCTTACCTTTCGAAGAGCGTCTAAAACCATTTTATCATGGGATTGCTTCTGGTGATCCTCTTTCTGACCGAGTAATTATTTGGACACGAGTAACACCAGATACAGAAACACAAACAAGTGATATTCCTGTAAAATGGTATTTAACTTCTGATGTTGAGCTTAAAAATGTAGTTGCAGAAGGAGAGTTTACTACAAATGCAGATAGAGATTTTACAGTCAAGATTGATGTAGTTGGTTTACAGCCAAATACAACTTATTATTATTACTTTTCTGCTTTGGAAGCAAATTCACTTATTGGTCGTACCAAGACAGCTCCTAATGAAACCAATGCAGAACATTTAAAATTTGCTGTTGTTTCTTGTCAAAATTATGAAGCTGGTTATTTCAATGCCTTTGGAAGAATTGCAGACCGAAATGACCTTGATGCTGTTGTTCATTTGGGAGACTATATTTATGAGTATGGAAAAGGAGCGTATGGCGCAAACCTTATCGAACGTTCACATCAACCAGAAACAGAAATTTTGACTGTTGCAGATTATCGTACTCGTTATTCATTGTATCGTTTAGACCATAATCTTCGAAGAGCGCATCAACAGCATCCTTTCATTACTATTTGGGATGACCATGAATTTGCAAATGATTCTTACAAAGATGGAGCGCAAAATCATACTGATTCGACAGAAGGAAGTTGGGCAGATAGAAAAGCAATTTCTAAAAAAGTATATGATGAATGGATGCCCATCCGAACGCAAAATACAGGAATCTATCGTGTTATTAATTACGGAAATTTGATGGATTTGATTATGATTGATACTCGTATCGAAGGGCGTGATGAGCAAATTAATGATGTTACAAATCCACTTATGTATGCACCAAACCGTACACTTTTAGGGCAAACTCAAAAAGAATGGTTTTTGGATAAACTAGGTAACTCTACTGCAAAATGGAAAGTAATCGGAAACCAAGTTATTTTTTCGGAGTTTAATGTCGGATGGGCTGCTGCTGCGCTTACTCCTCCACAAACACCTGCACAAGTAGAAAGTACATTTACAGATATTTGGGATGGTTATCCAATAGAAAGAGATAATATTATTGATTTTATGTCAGGTAATTCTATCGACAATATAGTTTGGCTGACAGGTGATTTTCATTCTACTTTTGCCTTTGATGTTGCAAAACGTCCATCTATTTTTGGCTTTGATGAGGCAACTCCTACTTATAATGCTTCAACTGGTGAAGGTTCTGTAGCTGTTGAGTTTGCCACTCCAAGTATTGCTTCTGCTAATTTTGATGAAAATGTAGGTGCAGCTACTTCAGCAGCTTTAGAATACCAAATTAACAAACCTCTTCCTGCACCTTTAGAAGGCATTAATCCAAATCCTCACATGAAGTTTGTTGATTTGGACAGACATGGTTACTTTATTTTGGATATTAAAGAAAGTGCTGTTCAGGCAGATTGGTTTTTTGTAGATAAAGTGTTAGAACCTTCTGAAATTGAGAACTTTGGAGAAGGCTGGCTAACAACAGATGGAAGAAATCATCTAACAAAAGCAGATGCACAGACTGAACCTAAATCTACACAAGCAACAGCAGCACCAAATGAAGTTCCTGAATATGTGGATGAAGTTTTAGGTCTTTTTCCTACAAAAAATGAGTTTACAGATATTGCAATTTTGAGTTTGTATCCAAATCCTTCTTCTACAATTGCACTTGTAAATTATGCAGTTGCTCGTCCAATGAATGTCAAAATCAAACTTATTGATTCTCAAGGAAAAACTATAAGAGTAATCAATGAACAAAAAAATGTGAGTGGAAATTTTGCTCTTCATTTTTCTGTAAAAGACCTTTCAGTAGGTGTTTATATTCTTCAATTCGAAACACCAAAAGGACAGATTAGCCGTAGAGTTGTAGTAGAGAAATAAAAAAAATGACTGTAAAATTGATTTATTTTAATTGAACACTTCTTTTTTCTTTAAAAAGGAAGTGTTTTTTGTGTTTTTCTGTTTTATTTCACTTTAATTCTGTATTAAAAAAAACTTTGCCTTTTGTTTAACGTTCTTATTTTTGCAGGCTCATTATAAAGCCTATTTTTTAAACTCTATTTTTATACCTATCTCAAAATTCTATCTGTTTTATGAAAAATATTATATCTAAAAAATTCCTTATCATTGTAGGAAGCATTATTCTAGTGCTTGTTGTGGGAGGTTTTGTAGCTGTCAATTATTTAGATAACTACTTAAAAAATCAAATTACTACTTCTATTAATGAAAATAAAAAATCTCCTTACAGAATAGAAATAGATGATGTTCATGTCCAATTACTACCTACAAAAGTAACCTTAGAAAAAATTAAAGTTAGAACAGATAGTGTTTCAGCAGAAGAGAAAGGGAAACCAAAGGCAAAAATCGATGTAGAGAAAGTAGTTTTTAAAGGGGCAAGTCTTTGGAAATATATTTCGAAAGGAGAATGGCATGCCGATAGAGTTACACTTCAAAATCCTGTTATTGAAATAAAGTATGTTGCTGATTCTACACAAGGTGTTTCTGGTGCTGCTGATACAGTAGCTAATTTTGTAGTTGCACCTCTTTCAGTAGGAGTTTTGGAAATACAAAATCTAACAGGACGTTATCAGTATAATTCAAATTCAATTATAGAACTCAAAAAATTAGACTTAGAAATAGATGATGCTAGATGGCTCAAACCTCCTACATTTCGTTTTAGCTCAGAAAAAGTCCAAGTTTCTTTTGAACAGTTAAATCATAAAACGGCTGATTTTGTACAAATGGTTGATACGCTAAATGGAACATTGAATACTGTCAGTTTTGATACTTCTTATGTAGATGTTTTGCGTTTTTCTGATGCTAAACTATTGATTGATAATTATTCAATGGCACACCAAAATGGTACAAATTTTAAAATAGGAGAAATAAACTATGGAAATAACCTTGTAAAAGTAAAAAATGTGCAGTTATCTCAAGATTTAGATGAAAAACGAGAGATAAAAGCGCAACAGTTAGAAGCGCATAATTTAGATTGGCAAGCACTACAAAGACAACTCATAAAAGCTGACAAAATTCTAGTTTTTAATCCTGATATTTCTATTTTGAAAGATAGAAATAGACATGGAAAACCTAGTGAGAAAAAAATGCCTTATGAATGGAAAATTGGTTTGGCAATAGATACTTTGCAAATAGAAAAAGGAAATATTGTATATTCAGAGCGTGCTGAAGGATTGGATGGAATAGGAAGCCTTGCCTTTGATAGTTTGAATATGACAGCTCTCAACTTTCATAACTTTGAAGAGTCTAAACCTGCCAAAATAAAAGCAGATATGTATTTTATGAAAGAAAGCAGAATTGAGATTGCCATGGAAATGCCACTTAATACAGAGACATTTGAAGGAAATATCAATGGATTTTGTACAGAAATTCAAATTCCATCACTCAATAAAATGCTTTCTCCCATCACTCGTTTTGAAGCCAATAAAGGAGTCATAAAAAGAGCAGAGTTTGATGCCAAAATTAGAGATGGATATGCAACAGGAACTTTTCGCATTACTTATAATGATTTAGAAGTAACTTTATTAAAGAAAAATTCGGATAAAAAACGTAAATTTTTAAGTGGACTTTTAAATACAGTTGTAGACAAAGATGTCGAAGGAAAAGAAGGCGAAATAAAATATCAAAGAGAATACAATGATAGTTTATTAAGATATGTTTGGCGAACTATTCGAAGTGGTCTTATTACTTCTATGTTGCCTTAAAAGAATAAAAAAGATTCAAATTTCTCGTTTTAGTGTCCAAAAAAGCCAGTTTGTTTGAGCTGCACAGCTTGCCACTTCCCAACCTTGTGTTCCTAGTTGAGAAAGTGTTTGAACAACTTCTGCATATGAACCTGTACTTTTTTCTTCACTTCCATTTGGTAAATTACAACGTAGACTATGCGAGTCCCAAAGCCATTCTAAAGTAGCATATTCCCATTTTTTGTTCATAATTGATATTTTTATGTAAATTTGATTTGAATATAAAATTATTGTTTTTTTACAATGAAGTTGTTTAAGAATAGGATTTGTGGATATATTTGTTGGTGTCGCTACGCTAAAACACCAACAAAGGCTTTATTATTTTTCCTTAGAACTAGGTTTGCAAACTCAGTTCTAAGGAAAAATGAGTATTCTTAAACAACTTCAATTTAAGAATTTTCTACTAAAACCTAAGCACTAATGAAAAATATTTTTTTTGTCTTTATTTTCTTTGCTTTTACTTTATTTTCAGCTTGTACCTCTTCCAATGTTGAAAAAGAAAACACAGATACGTTTGTGGTAAAAGAGGACAACCAAACGACTACAAATGAACTTCTTAGTAAACCTAGTAAAATAACTAATGAGGAAATCAAAAAAATGAAATATGAAGATTTGCAAGAAGAACTACAAGGAGGAATCGTAAATGTAAAAATTGATGATGAAGATTTTGCAGAACAAGATTATATTTTTGAAACCCTTCGTAGCGAAAACGTAGTGGATTATGATGAAAATTTGAAAACAGTCAATATTATGGTTGCTAATTATCGAAATACGAATACAAATCTAGTTATTACTGCCATAGGAGATAATAAAGGGAGTTTTCCAATTATGTCAAGTCCTGAACGTTCTGCAACTGTGACTCTTTATTATAATAATGGATTAGCAAATATTGAAGGTTCTTTAGAAAGAGGTACACTAACGATTGATATTTTTGATGAAGAAAAAGGGTATACAAGAGGAAGTATTGTAGGAACAACCAAAAAAGGCAGTCCTATTCAAGCTACTTTTGAAATTCATACTAAATGAGCTTTACTTGAAAATAAAACTAATAAAAAAGTGTGATTAGAATAGAATTTTAATCACACTTTTTCAAAAAATCGTTTAACCTATATCTTTATTGTCTTTCCAAATGCACATAAATAGGAAAATGGTCGCTATAACCACCCAAAAACTTTGTTCCTACATACATTCTGAACGGATTTCCTTTATATTTTCCTGATGTTTCTTTCAAAAATTCTTGGTCATAAATATTTCCATCAAGATAACGCCAGCCTTTTGCATTATTATTGGCTACAAAAAATCCTTTATTGATAATAATTTGATCAAGCATATTCCAGTCTCCTTTGTAGTTGTATGTTCCTTTTCCTTCTTTTTCTAATGAAGCAAATACATTGAAAAGCTGCTTTCCTTTAATATCTGGTGATTCAATAGCTTGCAAGCCTTTTGTTATACTTTCATTGAAAGGTTCATCATTAAAATCACCCATTAAAAGGATTTTTGCATTCGGATTTTTTGCTTCCAAATCATCTACAATCTGACGAGCAACAAGCGCAGAAACCATACGTTTAGGACGACTTTTTTCTTCTCCTCCACCTCTTGAAGACCAATGATTTACTACAATATGAATCTCTTCACCTTCTAACTTTCCAGAAACCAACAAAACATCTCTTGTCTTATCATTATCAGGAAGTTTGGCTTCATAGTTTTTTGAAGAGGTAACCTTAAAAACAGGTTCTTTATAAAGAAGTGCTACATCAATTCCTCTTTCATCAGGCGAATCATAATGAACATAATTATAACCATATTTTTTCAAAAGTGGATCATTGATTAAATCTTTCAAAACCTTTTCATTTTCTATTTCACAAACTCCAATGATTTCTGCTCCATCTTCATCGCCTATCATACTGATTACTTTAGCTATTTTTTTTATTTTTTGCTCATAGCGTTCAGTTGTCCATTTCTGCTTTCCATTGGGAGTGAAGTCATCATCAAAAGTATTTGGGTCATCTTCTGTATCAAACAAATTTTCAACATTGTAAAAAGCAACTGTATGAACAGAAGGATTTGGATTATAAGCAGGCATGTTTTCGATAGCTTCAATGGCAGAATCAGCTTCTGTTTTTGGCTTAAATTCATCTGCTAAAGCCGTATTTTCTTTTTCTGTTGCATTTTTAGAGGGCGAACAAGAAAACAAAATAAAACAACTGATTATAGAAAGTAAGAAAGTTTTTTGCATTGGAATTTATGGTTTTGATATTATTTGATTTTTTAAGAGTTAATTTTTAGACCAATCAACAAAACATCATCTACTTGGTCTTCGTCTTCTTTCCATTTGTTAAAGGTAGTTCTAAATAGTTTAGATTGTTCTTCCATGGGTTTTTGATGATTGTCAAAAAGTAATTTTTTGAATTTAGATTTCATAAATTTTCGTCCCTTTTTTCCTCCAAACTGATCTTGATAGCCATCAGAGTACAAATAAATGGTTGTGGGTTTACTTACATCAATAGTGTGTTTTTCAAAATGTATTTTTTTCTGTTTATAGAAAGCTCCTCCTACACTTGCATTTGTTCCTTTTATTTCTTGTAATTGATTATCTTGAATGTAAATGAGAGGATTTTTAGCTCCTACAAAATCAATTGTTTGTTTTTCAGAATCATAAACACAAATAGATAAATCCATTCCATCACGATTTTCTGTATGTTCTTGTTGAAG
The DNA here is from genome assembly GCF_037126285.1 of Bernardetia sp. MNP-M8. Taxonomy (NCBI): domain Bacteria; kingdom Pseudomonadati; phylum Bacteroidota; class Cytophagia; order Cytophagales; family Bernardetiaceae; genus Bernardetia; species Bernardetia sp. MNP-M8. The sequence continues at coordinate 1,669,220 of NZ_CP147012.1, read as the reverse complement.
CGACTGAATTACTCCATTGTGTAGTTTTTCCACTAATAAGTGAGGTTCTTCTAAAGTTGCTTGATTGGAAAATTGGTTTAACAGATTATATCCAATCATAGACATAATTGCTCCTGGTACACCGTGTCCTGTACAATCAACGGCTGCAATGGCAATACGCATATTACCATCACTATTTATCTTTCTATCTACCCAATAAAAATCTCCTGAAACTATATCTTTTGGCTTGTAGAAAACAAATGATTCAGAAAAAAGAGCTTTTACTACCATTTTGGGAGGCAAAATAGCATTTTGAATATGCTTTGCATAATTAATACTTTGATGTAATGTACGTGTTTTGGACTCTAAAGCAAGATAAGAATGTTCTAAGGCTTTATTTTGTGATGCAATTTGTGCTGTTCTTCGCTCAACTTCCTTTTCTAAACGTTGTTCAGAGACTTGTAATTCTTCGTTGATACGATTCATTTCAATCATGGCTTGCTGCATAATTGCCTCCTGTGCTTCCATTTGCTCTGTTTTTTCTTGTAATTCTTCGAACGAGCTACGCATTAAATCTTCTTGCTGTTCAATTTGATAAAGTTGCAACTTATTTTCCTGTACTTGTACACGTAATTTTTCTTCTTGTAGCTTCATTTGCTCATTTACACTTGTCAGTTCTTCGACTGTTTGCCTCATTTCTTCTTCTTGCGCCTGCAACTCATTATTTTTTACTACTATTTCTTCTTTATCTTTTTCTACTTGTCTTAATGCTTCTTGAAGTGCTTTTTCAGTAGTTGCAAGTTCTTCATTTTGTTCTTGTGTGATGGTATTGAGTTGCTCAGTTTCTTTTAGAGTTTGTAATAATTCTTTTTCAGATTCTTGATTATGAAATGCAAATGTTCCAACCAATGCACAAAGTACAGTAAATACTGTAAAAACAACAGGAATAAATAAGTAATTCTGTTCGTTTTCACTCAACACTACAAACCTTTCTAAATCATAAAATAGCCTTACAGCATAAAATCCAAAGAATGAAATAAGTGCTATCACAACAAGTATAGCTATTCTTGCTTTTTGTGTGATAGGATAAATAACGAATGGAAGTAAAGCTAATAGATAAAAAGTGTGTACAATACCCGACTTTTCACCCAAAAATACACAGAACAATGAAACAGTAATCCAAAACCAAAAAAAAGTACCTGTACGAGCAATAGAAAATTTCTTGTTCTTGTTAAGGAGTAAATTAGATAAGAAACCAATTCCAATAAAAAGCAAGATAAGTGAAAGCCATTTGTTGGTGAAAAGATGCACTATCATAAATAGAGGCACTTCTAAAAAAAGAAGTACATTTATTTGGTTTAATATACGCACACGTTTTCGTTCAGTTCTCTCCATAGAATTATCTATGCCAAGAGCTGAAACTTTTTGCCAAATTTTTTTGATAAAGTCCATTTATCTAAATTAGCTTTAAGAAAAAAGCAAAAATTATTTTTTACTTAAAAGTAATAGTAAGTATTGTATTATATTTTCTAATTATGATAATCAATCAGAAATTTACCATAATTTATTGAATCTAAAAAACTAAAAAAAAACTCTTTCTCAGAGAGAAAGAGTTTTCGACCTAACACACAAACACAAACAATAGAGAAAATTCTTTAATAAAAAAGAAAAATACTCTATGTGTTACGCTATTTGATAGCAGGAATTTCCTGCTCTTGGGTTGCGCTTCCCAAGTCTTTTGAATGTTTTTGTCCAGAAGAAACTTCATTTCTTCCAGTAAATTTGCTCATTGAGTTGTATACATTAAAAATATTTCCTGCAAGGAAATCGTATACTCGTGTTGGTAATACACCACGCAATAATGGTACTACTTTTACCATAAATGGTTCTTGAACCAAAATTTCATTTGTTTTTACAGCTTTAATAATATCTGATGCAATTTCTTCAGGTATTAAAAGTGGTGTAAGAAGAGGCGCAGAAGCTCCATTAAACATTCCTGTATCAATATAACCAGGCATTACCGTTGTGACATGCAAATCTGTTTTCTGACTCTCATTGATTTGCTCCATCTCTAAACGAAGTGATTCAGACCAACCCAAAACAGCCCACTTACTACCTGCATAAACAGACATACGAGGATTTGGTGTAAAAGCTGAAGCTGAAGAAATATTAATAATATGTCCTGCTCCTTTTTTAATCATTCCAGCTACAAATGCTCTAGCGATGTGCATCACGCCCAAAACATTTATACGAACTGTTTTTTCAATATCTTCATATGAATGGTCTTCAAAATGCTTTCCTACTACAATTCCTGCATTATTGAATAAAATATCTATTGTTCCTACTTCAGTTGCTACTTTAGAAGCGGCATTTTGAATGCTTTCTAAATCAGAAACATCAACTTTATAAGTATGAACTTTATATCCTTTATTTCCAAATTCTAAAGCTACTTCGTCAAGCCCTTTTTGATTAATATCCCAAATTACAAGCTCAGAAGCTCCTTCTTCCATACACTTACGACCCATAATTTTGCCGATTCCACTTGCTCCTCCTGTAATAAGTACGATTTTGTTGGTTATTCTTGACATAATAGTAGATAAGTTTAGTTTAGAATTTCTTTGTTATTATAATCTTTTTTGACTAGTTGAATATTTTTTATGTTTCAAAATTACTCGGCTTGCAGAGTATTTATATAAAACGAGTTTATTAGAAATAAGTTGTAAAAAAACAAAAAATAATTTTAGCTTCTCAAACTTTATCTTTCTTACTTCTTACAAATTGACTTAGTTATTTCTGAATTTACTTTAGCATTCTTTCTATCATTTTCCAATGTGTAGTAAGCAAATCTTCTTTTGTAAGAGAAAAATAATGTTCAATGATATTTATTTTTCGCTTTATGACCTGCAAAAGACCTGTAAACTGACTCCAAAGAACGAAAGCAGTTTCGAATGGATTGCCTTGTTCGGCAATACTTCCATCTTTCGCTCCTTCTTTAAGTGCTTTTACCAAAATTGTAATCACTGCATTTCCTTCTTCTAAGGCTTGTAATGATTCAGCTTCAGCAGAAGCAAGGTTGAATGTGTCATTCTGATAATCCAAAATAGTTGTAAAATAATTTGGATATTTTTCTGAAAACTCTACATAAGTCTTTCCTACAATAATGACTTTTTCATAACCTGAACTTCCTTCTTTGGTTGCTTCACGAAGCATTTTTTTTAGAATTATAAAACCTCTCAAAATGATAGCTCTATATAATTCTTCTTTGCTTTTAAAATAAAGGTATAAAGTTCCTTTGCTAAGTTCGGCAGCTTTGGCTACTTGTGCCATTGTTGCAACAGAAAAACCGTGCTTGAAAATTACATCTTCGGCTGCATCAACGATTGCATTTCTTCTATGCACTCGTTCCCTTGCCTTTCGCTCTGCTATTCCCATTGAAAATTAAATTCTGACTAAGTTGTGTGTCTATTATTTTTGATTGAATATTCAACCCATAAATGACCGACAGTCATTATATGAACATAAAGGTAGCACAAAGGTTTGAATTTGCAAATTTTTTCATAAAAAAAGTAGAAATAATTTAGAATTTAACGTTTATAAGTTGCTTTTTATCAATTGGTTATGAATGTTTTTGTACTCTGATTAGAGTTATTTATACTTTTCCAGTATTCAAATTGTTTCTATAAAAATGACCGAGTGTCAGCGAGCATTATCCTTCATGGCTACTTAAAATTATTTTTTAGTTATTGTTACATTTTAACAAAAAAACACGTCGTTTATGTATAATTTTCTTTTCACTTTAATTTATGTTCTCTACTTCTTTTCTTAATTCTTTTTTATGAAAGTTTTCTTTTTTATGCTTGTCTTTCAGTCCATGAGTTTGACTGTCTTTGCTAGTGAGCAGAGTGTTTCTGATAGCATTTTAACTAAAGACACTATTTTTTTAGTGGCTGATAGAATACAAAATATTGATTTTGAAAAAGTACGTGTAGAAAGTGATACCACCAAAAAAGAAGAGCTTATATCTGAAAAAAATCAAGTGACGAGTAAAAAACAAAAAAAATCTAAAAAAAATAGAGGAAAACGCTTAGCAGTCTTAACTTTCATTTCTGCATTTGTAGGCTTAGGACTAATAGTGGGAGCAGTTGTAGCTGCAATGAGCAGAGCAGTAGGAGTAATCGCTTTGCTTTCTACAGGTCTTGGATTATGTTTGTTAGCACTAATAATGGCTTATTTTGCCTATTCTGAACTTTCTTTATTTGATCAATTAACAGGAAATCCACATTATTTTTACCATTATTTATTGAGAAACGGTATTCAAATGGCTGCTGCACCTTTTGTTTTTATATTAATTGCGTTACTTTTTTTTCTTTACACTCGTTTAGCTAATGCCTAAATATAGGTTTTATTTTTTCATAAATTCCAAAGTGAGAAAAATTTGCGTTCTATCTAAGGAAGACTACAAAAATAAATTTACATTTTTAGCTATCTATAAAAACAGTGTTAAAACCCTGTCCAATTTATAATTCATAGCGTATTTTTGAAAACATATTTTTGTAAAAAATCACAAAAGGTAGTTTTTTAATTGAACAGGGTTAAAACCTTGTTTATTAATGCGTGAATTTTTCAAAGTGTAAATTTATTCATTTTATATTCCTAAGAATAGGAATAGTAAAATCTAGTTTCTTTTCCTAGTACAATAATTTTCCCAATTAGTACATATTTTGATTTAATTAGTAAAGTAGTGTACTAGTTTTACTCAAAAAAATGCAAAATAAATTTAATATGGGTTTGATTTCTGTTTAAATTATCTAATTTTGCACATGATTTTATAGATATTCCCTTTGCCTTGTAGAAAAACGTTTTTTTAGATAAAGAATTGTTTAGTAAATAATCTGAAATGCTATTAATTTCAAATTATATTAAAGGTAAATTTCTCAAAATCAACAACTATCAACTACACACAAATAAATCATAAACTATAACTTTAAGGACAAAAAATACTATAGTTCTTGGATATAAGTTATAAGTTGAGATTAGTTATTTAAATTAGAATTTCTCTCTTGCTTTATTTTGAAGTAAGTTTAATATAAAAAAATTTCCATTTATTTTATCAGCTTAATTCTTTTAGGTGAATAAAATAAAGAAACAATCCTGCTACTCACTCTTTCTTATGGGTTTCTTTGACGTATTTACTAGCGATATTGCCATTGACTTAGGCACAGCTAACACACTAATTATTCATAGAGGGAAAATCGTCGTGGACGAACCTTCTATTATTGCACTTGACAAACGTACAGGAAAAGTAATGGCTATCGGAAGAAAAGCCATGCAAATGCACGAAAAAACACACGAAGATATTCGAACTATTCGTCCTCTTCGTGATGGTGTAATTGCTGATTTTGATGCAGCTCAACAAATGATAAAAGGGCTTATCAAGATGATAGAACGTAGTCGTTTTAATCTTTCCAATCGCATCGTAATTTGTATTCCTTCTGGCATTACAGAAGTAGAAAAACGTGCTGTAAAAGAATCTGCTGAACAAGCAGGTGCAAAACAAGTCTATATGATAAAAGAACCAATTGCAGCAGCTATTGGTATCGGTATCGATATTGAGCAGCCTGTCGGTTCAATGATTGTAGATATAGGAGGTGGAACAACCGAAATTGCTGTTATTGCACTTTCAGGTATTGTTTGTGACCAATCTATACGTACAGCAGGAGATGTATTTAATAAAGATATTTTAGACTATATGCGTCGTCAGCACAATCTTTTAATTGGAGAACGCTCTGCTGAACGTATCAAAATTGAGGTAGGAGCTGCCATGTCTGAGCTTGAAAATGCACCAGATGATTATGAAGTGCGTGGAAGAGATTTGATGACAGGTATTCCAAAAGTAGTAAAAGTATCGTATAGCGAAATTGCTTTTTCATTAGATAAATCTATTTCAAAAATTGAAGAAGCTGTTTTGAAGGCTCTTGAGATTACTCCTCCAGAATTAGCTGCCGATATTTACGAAAACGGAATTTATTTGACAGGTGGTGGTGCGCTTTTGCGTGGACTAGACAAACGACTTTCTCTCAAAACAAAACTACCTATTCACATTGCAGAAGACCCATTACGTGCAGTAGTACGTGGAACTGGCATTGCTCTGAATGATGTAACTCGTTTCAAACCTGTTTTATTAGACTAAAATATAAAGTTAGAAGTCAGATTTTAGAAGTTAGAATTAAATTTTAATTTATCCTGCCTTTGTTGGTGTTTTAGCGTAGTTACACCAACAAATAAATGTAATTATACAAATTGAAAGAATTAATTAATTTTCTTTATCGGTTTCGTAATTTTTTGCTTTTTCTTTTGTTAGAAGCAATCTGTTTTTGGTTGATTATAAATCACAATACTTATCAAAGAATTGTTTTCTTGACATCAGCTAGTTCTGTCGTTGGAACAAGTTTAGATATGCAAAATTGGATAGCTACTCGTTGGAACTTAAAAGATGAAAACGAACGACTTTTAGAGGAAAATACAAAACTTCATTCTCTTTTAGCTTCACAAATACGTAAAAATCAAGTTAATGACACAATTGCTTTCGATAAAGCATATCCTAATCTTTCCCAAAAACAAAAGGATAGTTTGAGGCTTTTTTCATTGTCTGAAAAGTTTGTAGGTCTGGATTCACTTCAACTTTTATCTGTTTCTGAATACCAACTTATTCCTGCTAAGGTTATCAAGCATTCTTATTTATTAGAACGAAATTTCCTGACAATAAACAAAGGAAGCAAACAAGGAATCAAAAAAGGAATGGGAGTGATTACAGACTCTGGAATTGCAGGAAAAATAGAAGCTGTTTCTAGTAATTATGCAACAGTAAGAAGTATTTTACATATTGATTATCAGATAGCTTCACAGATAAAACGCAATGGAGTAAATGCTACTACACAATGGGATGGTAAAGATTATCGCAGTTCAAATCTTTTATATACTTCTGCAAAAGATATAAAAGTAGGTGATACAGTAGTTACGAGTGTAGAAAATAATTTTTATCCAAAAGAATTCTTAATTGGTTATATAGAAGAGGTTAATTTTACTTCTGCAAAAGGCAATTTTAATGAAGTAAATATACGTTTGGCTACTGATTTTACAAAACTCTCTTATGTTTATGTGATAGAAAACCAGTATAAATCAGAAATTGATTCTTTAGAACAAGTTACGATAGAGAAATAGAAAAACGAGAAAAAAATGAATCCAAGTACAATTACTCAATTTATAAGTTTTTTTATTTATTGGCTTCTTCAAGTGTTACTTTTCAGAAATGTAGCTCTTTTTGATACTGCTTTTTGTTTTGTTTATGTAGGTTTTTTAATTTTACTTCCTCTTGAAATAAGTCTTACAACACTCTTACTTTTAGGGTTTGGAATGGGGTTAGCTGTAGATGTTTTTTATGATACTGCTGGTGTACATGCTGCTACAATGGTCATTATTGCATTTATTCGCCCTTCTATTATTCAATTTATACGTCCTAGTGGAGGTTATGATGGTATAGAAAATCCAACTCTTTCAAAACTAGGTTTCAACTGGTTTGTAACCTATTCAGGAATTATTTTATTTCTTCATCATTCTATCTTGTTCTTAATACAAGGAAGCAATTTTTCGCTTTGGCTTTCTAATTTTTTTGTAATTTTAGCAAGTACAGTTTTGAGTTTGTTTGTACTTATAATTGGGCAATTTTTATTTTACAGAAGTAAATAAATTTACAGATAAACACCCAAAAAAAACACCTGAAATCATTATTTTAGGTGTTTTTTGGTTTATTGAAAAACTAACAAGGCTTAAGTAATTGGACAGAATTACATATTATAACAAAATCCACGATTTTAATCGTGGGAAAAGAGGAGCAGAAAGGTGGAAAATACCCTCAAACTTTCATTCTAAAAAAGATGCTTAATAATATTTATTTTCTATTAAATAATTCTTGACATAATCCTCTACACCTTCTTCTAGGGTATGAAATTCTTTAGTATAGCCTGCTTTTTTTAATTTTTCCATATCAGCCTGTGTATAGTATTGGTATTTATCACGAATATCAGCAGGTGTATCTACAAAATCTATTTTAGGAGTTTTATCAAGAGCATAAAATGTGTTTTTGACCAAATCTAAAAAAGTACGTGCAGTGCCACTTCCTAAATTATAAATGCTTGATTTGGGTTGCTCATTCATCAAAAACAAACATACTTCTATCAAGTCTTTTACATAAACAAAATCACGAAGTTGCTCACCATCTTTAAAATTAGGATTATGAGAACGAAAAAGTTTCATTTCACCTGTTTTCAAAATCTGATGATAGGTATGAAAAATAACTGAAGCCATACGTCCTTTATGAAACTCATTAGGACCATAGACATTAAAAAACTTTAATCCTGCCCAAAAAGGAGGAGTTTTGTCTTGTTCTAATGCCCAAATATCAAACTCTTGTTTTGACTTTCCATACGGATTAAGAGGTTTTAGCAGTGGAATTCGGCTTTCATCATCTTCATAACCATATTCTCCTGCACCGTATGTTGCAGCCGAAGAAGCATATACTAATGGAATTGAGTATTCGACACAGGCATTCCACATTTTTTTGCTATAATCTACATTCAAATGTTCAAAAATACTATAATCAAACTCGGTAGTATCTGTACGGGCACCAATGTGAAATATGAATTCTATGTCGATGTAATTTTTTTTGAGCCAATCAAAGAATTCTTCACGTTCTACACGCTCAGTAATTTGCTTTTCTGCTAAATTTTTATTTTTTTCGATAAATGAAAAGTCGTCTACAGCGATGATACGACTATGACCAGCTTCTAAAAGACGACTAATTAATGCACTACCAATAAAACCTGCTGCACCTGTTACTACAATCATTTGTATTATATATTATTTGTATGTAGGATAATTAGAATAAAATGAGTATCCATTTGAAAATATCTTTATCAATTTATAGTGAGTTAATCAACAAATAATCACTCATGTATTACTCGTTTTTTATTATCTTTAGCATTAGTTGAAGGAAAAGAAAAAACGAAAGTCAAAAATACCAAAAATAAGAATATTAAACCTAATTTGAAAGCCATACAACCAATATTTTCATAGATACATCGAATGAAAATAAAAATCAATGTTAGAAAAAAAAATAGGTACTCTGTTTGCTACTTTGATACTAGGATACTTCATTGAATCAAAAATACTCATAAGACAAACTCTAAACTAGCTATTATTTTAGTATACTTTTATAAAATTTTAACGAGCTATTAGTAAAGTATTGATTTTTGATGTATTTTTGAATTGAAAACCAAGACTTTATCACAAATATTACTTACGTATGCAACTGTTTTTTTACTCATTATTTTTAATTTTTAATTGGAATTTTTTCCTGCTCTCTGCTTCAGACTTATCTGTAAATACAGAAAATAGAATTGTGGAAGTAGCTGAAAAACCTCAATTTAAACTTACTGAACGTAGCACTCCAAATGGCTGTAAACAAGGAGGTTGTAGCTTTGATAGAGGTTATGTTAGCACCCGTTCTACAGATTGGGTAGTTGTAGCTATTTTTGTACAAACAAAATCTGGATATTGGGAGAAAAAAGAATATACAAGACAAGGAGCTGGTTTTATTGAATTAAAACTTTCTGATTGTAATTACACAGGAAATTTTTATGCTTTTGCTTGTTTTCAAGATGATGGAACTTGTTCTTTTCCTGATACCTATAAAATAGAAGAAATACATAAAAAGAAAGATCAAACTCCTTTATTTAAAGTTTTTAAGGTTGATAAATTGCCTTGTGAAGGAAATGATACAGGTGCGACAGCAGAAAAAGGATATGTTTATTCTCCAAGTGGTGGACAGGTAGAAATTACACTGTTTATGGAGAAAAAAGATGGTTCTTGGAGAAAAAAAACCTATTTGTTTTTTGGAACAGGAATGATAGAACTTGATATGAAAGGCTGTGATTTAACAGGAAATTATAAAGCAACTATTAGATATGCTTCTTAAAAGTTATAAATCTAATTTTTCTAAAACAACATTAAATACAAAAGTCATTTACACTTAAATTGTAAATGACTTTTTTTATATAAAATTTATCTAAAAACAAATGAGACTTTATTTTACTCGCAAAAGCATATCTGTGAAATATCCTTTACAATCTGTATAAGACTCTACAAACTCAAAACCTGCTTCTGCTGCAATTTCCTTCATTTGACTTGCACTATATTTTCTAGAAATTTCGGTATGGATAGTTTCTCCCCATTCGAATTTAATAGTTTTATTTATTTTTTTTAAGATTACTTCTTGCTTTGCTCCACTTATGATATAACTTCTTACTTCACCTGTCTCAGGAACATAAGTAGAATAGAAGTCAAATTTTTCAATATTAAAATTTGCATTTAATTCTCTATTTATTCTCCTTAAAAGATTTAGGTTGAATGCCTTTGTTACTCCACTAGCATCATCATACGCCATTTTGATAATGTGTGGATGTTTTTTGAGATCAAATCCTAAAAGCAAATAATCATCTTGATTAAGATTTTGAGCTAATTTTTTCAGAAAACTGAGACTTTGTTCATTTCCAAAATTTCCAATATTTGAACCTAAAAATAGAACAATATTTCTTGTGCTATCTTCTCTAGCTAAACTATTTTTAGTTTTTAGTTGTGCCAAAGCCTCAAAATATTCTCCTTCTATACCTTCAAAATTAAGAGACGGAATTGTTTTGGTAAATCTTTTTTTGAGTTGATAAAGAGCTTCTGCTGAAATATCAATAGGAAGATAGCTAAAAGGAGTTGCCTTTTCTACAAAATAAGATAATAAAACTTGTGTTTTAAGTCCGTCTCCAGCTCCTAATTCTATTAAATTAAAAGTTTTAATATTCTCTGAAAACTGACTATGCAGTTGTTCTTTGTAGGATTCAAAAATTTCATATTCACTACGAGTAAGATAATACTCAGGCAAATTCATAATTGTTTGAAATAGTTTACTCCCCTGATCATCATAAAAATATTTAGAAGATAATTTTTTGGGAGTTGCTTCCAATCCTTCTAAAATATCTTTTTCGAAGGTAGATAATGTATCTATTGTGTCAGAGTTTGGAGTAGAAGAAATCAAGAGTAATAGAGATTAAACAGAAAATAATAAGATTAATTGTATACTTCTGCTAACTTATGGAACTACTTTTGGTTTTATTTTTATGGAAAAATATGCAGGATAAAATACAGAATAAAATTTGCCTTATTATTTAGCGACTGTTGTTTATCACTCTTTGAATACGTATTTTTGAAAAAGCGTCTAATTTTGAATCTCTCTTTTCATTTTTGTTTTTTATAGTTTATGAAAAAAACTACACTACCTTTGGTATTATGGATTTTAGTTCTTGTTGTTTCACTAAGTTTGGTGTATGATATTTTTTCACGTAAACAAACATCTGAGCAAACGAAAGTCTTGATAGAACAATCAAATAAACGTTTGAGAGGCTTTTTTGACCTTTATCAACAAGACAAAAATAAAATAGGTTATTTCAAAACTAACTGGAAACAAGCAAAAGGAGATTCGCTAAGGCATCTTCAAAGTATGGAATATGCCTATGAAAAAAGTCAATCTTTGAGAGAACGTATTGATGCTTTTCGTCAAGAAATGATAGAACCAAATTATAATTCAGTAGAAAATAACGAACAACTTTTTTTATCTCAAAATGCACAGAATTTATTAAAAGATAGCCTTCAAGCCTATCATTATAATATTATTGCTGAAGAGTGTAAAGATTGTGCACTTGGCTCAGATGCTTATTCAGATACTGAGTTAGAACTATGGAAATTAGAAAATACACTTCCTTTAGTTTGGAATACAGCTTTACTTAGCTTAGAGGCTAAAACATGGTTGTTACAACACCGAGTTATAGATTTCCATTCTAAAAAATATATAAACAAAGAAACAGCTAATTTTCCTTATGATAACGGACAATTATATGTCAAGCCTGAATTTAGAGTCGTTGAGGAAGGCAAAACATATAATGCACAAGCATTTTATGGAATGAGTGTGCCTATGTTGTACAGTTATTTATCCATGAAAACTGATTTTCAGAAAGTCATGGTAAATAATAAAGGAGAGGGACGTGTTTTATTTACTACTTGGACAAGTAGCTACGACGAATCAGGAGAGTTTCATAAAACGTGGGAAGGTGACATTTATATTATGAAAGATTTTATGTTATTGGATAATGCCCTTCAATTTAGTGACACAACATTAAATGTAGAAGATGATTATATGCTAATAAGAGAGAGTTATTAGTTTATTTTTTAGTTTTATGTTTTTCTCTTTTATAATCCCAAGGACAGTTCAAACATATATTTTTACAACAATATCCTCTTTTTAAATGATACTGAGCTGTAAAAACCATCAATCCTTCTTCATTAAAGTAAAAATCTCCTTTTTCTATTTGAGACAATGGTTTTTCGAACACTTTTCTTGAAGTTTAGTAATTTTGAAACGGACAAAAATAATCAAATAATTGTCAAAACTAAATAATTTGTTTGTCTGTATTGTTTAGAACGTCTATAAATCCTTCAAATATTTCTCAAATTTCTCTTTATTCAAGATAATTTGCATTTCATCTTTTAAATCTAAAAGCTCAAAAACCAACTCTTCTTTGTGACGGTTTACCTTTATATTAGTCAATTCACCTTTCGGATCATTGGGAGCACAAAACTGTCGGTATAGAATAGCATCTTCACCAAAGACAGTCATTTCTTTATATTCTTCCTGTAATTTTTTGATTTGAGAAAGAAGAGTTTCATTGATTACTCTTAATTGTTCTTCTGGAAGTGCATCCGTATAATTTTCTGAATTGTCAGCATTATACTCAAACTGAATTTGTAAGAGTTCATACAAATCCTCGTTTTTATAAGCCTCTGTCAGACGACGCATAACATCATTTTTTTCTCCTTTTCGTTTTTCATCTTGTTCCAAATCAGGATGTAAGTCTTTAGCAAGACGAGTGTAAAGAATACGTAAAGCCTGTGCAGTATCGAAAGGTTTATTCTTTTTATCTGAATGAAAAACAACACGTTTTTTATTTCCTTTATCAAAATCTTCTATTCTGAATCCATCACTTTCTTCGCTTATATTTTCAGAATCTTCATTTATATCAAAACGCTTTTTGTCTTTATTTTTTTCTCTGTCTTTTCTCCAATCAAAAAGTAAATCATTTACAGCTTCTGCAAATTCTTTGGCTGCATCACTAGCCGAATTAAAGACATCTGTATCTAAGTTACGATTGTGTTTGACGTATTTTTTATACATTTTACGAGCAGGTTCGAAACGATATTGCTGTAAAAGTTGATGACTTCTATCCTCAATCAGTTTGCGAATATGTTCTTTTTGTTTGAACGTAAAAAATTGTTTTTCATACGCTTCATCCAAAATACGCACAAACTCAAATTTTTGTGTAGCAATTCTGTCAATAATTGGCATTAAATCCTTACGAACATGCTGACGAGCTTTTTCTATTTGATTTCTAGTTGTTCCAATATCTTTTTTGATGTATTGCAAACGTTGCATACGAAACTTGTACACACGTTCTGCATGTGTACTTTGTTTTTGTTTATCATCATCACTATTTCCATTTCTTGATTGCTTAGAAAGTGGAATAAGTACATTTTCTGTCTCTTTTTTATGGCTATTTTTATACTTATTCAAGTCTAAACTACCAAAATCATCAGTAGTTGATTCTTTAGGCTGGTTTTCTAAAGTTGTCCTATTATTGTTTTTATTGTCTTTCATATAAATTTCCTACTCAAGTAAATAAGTTTAGCAGATAAACGAGATTTTGTGACTTAGGGTTTGGATAGAGTTATTTTTTTTAGCTAAAAAGAAATTTGTTATATAATCTAATTTTCCAGATAAGGGATTTTCCTCGTTTTAGTATCTAAAATTTGCTTTTTTTAATAAAAAACACCTTTTTGTAATTTGTTTTTTTATTTCTTTTAAACTACTACTTTTTATGAGATACTTACTCTTATTATTATTCGTTTTTTCTTATGGAAATATATGGGGACAAAAAACTGTTAAACCTATCTTAATAGCTCAAAAAGGACAGTTCAATGTCAGAGGGTATGAAAGAGAACTAAATGATATCACAGAAATTCGTTGTTTGCATCAAGACAAGGAAGGTATTTTATGGCTGGGAACTCTTTATGGGTTGTACTTTTATGATGGTTATGAAATAAAGCCTATTACTAGACTGTTTCCAAAAGCTATAATGTCTTATGTAAGTGCGATTACAGAAGATAAAGATGGAAATATATGGTATGGAAACTCAAAATTACACTTTTACAATAAAAAACAATATTCTTTAGAAGAAATTGACCTAGAAGAGGGGAATGAATTATTAATTACTAAACTATTTTTCATTAATCCAAATACACTTTGGGTAACAACTGCAAAAAATGGCATTCTATCTATTGATATTTCAAACAAAAATCTAAGTTCTACTAATTTTCCAATTCAAGATAAAAAGATTCATGATGTAGCTTACCTAACTTCTGATATACTATGGGTGGCTACAGATAGTGGATTATGGGAATATAGTTTAAAAAAGAAGGTGTTCTCTCAAGTAAAAATAGATTTTCTAAAAGAGGACTTAAAAGTAAGAGACATTTTAAAAGATAATAACCAAATATGGTTAGCTACCAACCAAGGGCTTCTGAAAAATAGTAATAATCAATGGAAACTTTATTCTTTTAATGAACAAGTAGAAAAAAAACAGAATGAAAAGATAGACATCGACAATATAACAACTATACAACAAGACCAAGACGGGCGACTATGGATGGCGAACTATTATGAAGGTATAAGCTTGTTTTATCCAAAAGAAAATAAGTTTTTTAATTATACTCCTACAACTAGCTCTCATATAGATATAAAACAGAGAAATTATAATGATATGCTAGTAGACAAATTAGGTCATACATGGATAGCTACTAGTTCTGCTTTGTATCGTATTGATGCAAATAACATAACTATACGCAGATTCTACCGAGAACTAGATAACAGCCTTACTCTATCCACTCTTTCTTCTGAACAGATTTGGGAAATACATGAAGATAGCAATAAAAATATCTGGGTGGGAACAGCACACTACAAAACTTCTGGACTTACCCAGTATGATAGTAACTGGAATTTTGTCGCAAATTATCGTCCAAGTGAAGAGAATTCTAAAAACATTAGTGGGAGGGAGATTTATGCTATTTTAGAAGATAGGCAAAACAGATTATGGGTTGGTACAGGGCTTGGAATTAATTTATTTCATCCAAAAACCAAAACATTTAGTCAGTTTTATCCACCTAATCCGAGTTCGTCAGCTCTAATAATTTGGAACATCTATCAAACGAAAGATGACAAACTTTGGTTTGCCTCCTACGACGGACTCCAGCAATTTGACTATGATAAGAGAGAATTTAAAATTTACAGACCAGACTCTACAGCTAATAGTTTAGCAAACAAAGTATGGCTTATCTATGAAGACCTAAAAAGTGATATGTGGATAGGAATGTATCCAAATAGACTTTATCGTTTTGATAGAAAAACAGAAACCTTCGAACACATGAAGTTTGTAGATGCTAAGGGCAAACAAATAAATAAGATAATACCTATTTCTATTTTTGAAGATAAAAATAAAAAACTTTGGCTCATTACTATGGGAGAAGGAATATTCTATTTTGATAGAACTAGTAATCGATGGAAACCATTTTTAGGAAATATACCTGATAAAAAATGCATGACGGCAGTAAAAGACAAAAAAGGAAGAGTATGGATTAGTGCTAATAAAGAAACCTTTTTATTTATTCCTGAAAAAGAAGAAATTATTCGCTTTAATGGGCGAAAAATGCTTTCGAATGGAGCTAATGCTATTTCAGGAACATTACGTGAAAATGGGGAAGTAGTTTTCGGAAACCATGGAGAATTTGTAACTTTTCATCCAGATAGTCTCATGATGGATAAAAATGTAGATATTTATTTAAAACTTCTTCACGTAAATGCAGGTAGAGATAGCTCTAATATGGAACTGAAGGGAGGGCTTTATAATCCCCAACATCTGATTTTGGAAAAAGGTATCAACTCATTTACTATTGAATTTACAGCTATTCACTATCAAGAAAAAGAAGAAGTTAGGCTCTCCTACTATCTTGAGGGATATAGCAATGACACTTTAGGTATCAGTCCAGATAACAAAAGAATTTCATTCATTAATGTTCCTCCAGGACATTATACGCTTATTATTAGAGCTAAAGATAATATAGGTGGCGCAGAAGCAACTCTTACACTACCAGTAACTATAAAGGCAGAGTTTTATCAAACGTGGTGGTTTTATGCCCTGCTTATTTCTTCTATGGTAATAAGTTTCTTCTCGCTTCTTACTGCTTTTTTAATTAAAAGTAAAAAAAATGTAGTAATAGATAAACAAAAAAAAGAAATTGAAATTCTTCAAGATAGTTTAGAACACGATTTAGATAATGATGTATTAATTATTCAGAGAGCTGGAAAGTTTCATATTAAAGATTTATTAAAGAAGGAAAACCAAAATCTTTTTGAAAACTTGCAAAGCAGTTTGTTAGCCATTGCTAATTATTATGTCTTTATAAATAGATTGAGCAGAAGTAAAAGTAATATAGAAGTAAAAGAATTGCTTGATGATATATCTATGAATATTCTCAAAAAATATAATTATGAAAGTATAATTGATGTCAAAACAAAATCTAATTTGGATGCTAAAATAAAAGGAGAGCGTTCAGCAATTAGAAAAGTAGTTGTATGTATAGCCGAGCTTATCCGAAACACATTAAAATATGCTTTTCCAAAAGAGTTTTTAGAGAATAATCAAATAAAACCTACCATAAATATCAAGCTATTTAAAGAAGAAGGAAGTGTATTTATTGTTTATACAGATAATGGAAAAGGCTTTTCAGAAGATTTATCAAAATATTCTAATAAATCAGCATTAAGAAACGGAAGAGGTTTGAAAATACTAAAAGATGTTTCTTATGAAGAAGATTTTATATGGAAAAATAGAGAAGAAGGAGGAATACTTGTACAGCTAAAACTAAAAATAGATATAAATAAAAAGGGTATTTAGGGAAATAAAAACATCAAAATACGATGTTTATCCTCAAAAATGCGATGTTTGTTTAAATAATTTATTTTTATGTATGAAACGATAAGTAAAACTACTACTTTGATTTATCATACATTAAAAAAAAAAAAATGATAAGAATTTTTTTAGTAGAAGATAATTACTCTGTAAGAGAAGAATTAGTCACAGAATTCAAAAAATTAGGTTGTTTTATAGCAGGAGAAGTAAGTGATATAAGCGACGAATCATTTCAGAAAGCTATTTCTTCTAATGCCGATTTATTTATTTTGGATATTGAATTAGAACGTCCTTTAGCAGGTTTTGAATTTGCTAAACGATTGATTGAACATAACAAGTTTATTCAGTTTGCTTACCTTACCAAAGAAGAACATTTGTATGAAACAGCACACGAATCTAAAGGCTATCCCAGACCATTTGAATTTTTGGATAAAAAAGATTTTATTTCTAAAGGAATGGACACACTTTTAAAAAGACTGTTATCAAAGTTTAGATCTGAACAAGCTCTTTTTGTACGTATTGCAGCACAGAAAATAAATATAAAAGACATTGTTTTTATAGAAAAAAAGCTAGAAAAATCTGTATTAGATGTTTATTTAAAAAATGGAACAATTCTAGAAATGGCGACCAATCTCAAAGACATAACAGATCCAACTACAAAAGATTACATTTCTACGCTCACGCAAGCACATGGAAAAAGTTTGCTTGTAAATGAAAGTTATATTATGAAAGTAGAAAGAGAAAAAGGAAAAGATAATCATGCTACTCTTTACTTTGAATTAGAAAATGGAAAAATAATGTATAGAGAAACAGCTAAAAAGGAAGGAATTAAGTTTTTTAGAAGGCACAGTTAAAGTTTTTTTTAAGAAATACGACGAATACCTTTGATTTTACGCCTCAAAAAAAAACTAATTTTTAAGTAAAACTCTTTTTAAAGACCTTTGAAATAGTAATTATTTTAGAATCTTTAAAAGAGTTTTTTATGAAAATTATCTCAAAATGTATTTTATCTGCCTTGCTCTTATCTACTTCTGTTTATTCAACTTCTTGTACAGATAAGGAAATTATACAAGAAATGGAACAGCAAACGCAAAGCAAATCATTAATACGTACACAAGCCTCAATTTTGTCAGCAAACTCGTACTCTGACATTTCTGTAGGTATATATCGTTCTCAATCAAAGTTTAAGTATGCATATCAGCACCTCAAGCAGAAGCCAGGTGAATGTAGTTGGACATCTTATGTTTGTGCTGTGGCAGCGATTCGTCGTGGTAATGGGTTGTCTTATGAAGTAAATTATCCCAAAGTTACTCGTGTTCGTAATGCTTGCAACAATAGTAGTTATATCACTAAAATAAAGTGGTTTGCTGAAAATTATGATGATCGCTCTACTTACTTGACAGCTCCAACAAGTCAATTTCAAGCAGTAAAAAACATGATTAATCATCTTGATACTTACCAATCTCCATTTTTAATTATTGGTAAAGTTAGTGGTATCAGTCATTACAGGACTGTATGGTCTATTAACTGGCAGGGCAGTATTTATAACTCTACTGTATATTATACAGACACTCTGAATCCTACAGAATCAAATATTAACAACCAATTTAAGCCAATTAATTTTGCTGCTTTCTTAGCTAATATGCGCTCTGGCTCTAGCTTTGGAGGACATAATATGCTTTTTATTGGTAACTAAATCTCATTTATCTCAAGGATAAGTATTTTTTATCCTTGAGATTTTCTTTTTATCTAGTCAACTTTTCAAACTTTCGTAATTATGAAACAGATATTTCAGACTTTTAAACTACTGGTTTTGGCTTGCCTTTTTTTGGGTGTTAGTCAGAATATTTTTGCTCAAGTTACTATTACCTCCTCTATTCCTGTTACTCAATTTACTGGCTGTGGAGCATTAGATGTAGATTGCAATCAAGTGAGTGGCTCTCAAAATATAAATACATATAAGGGAGATGAAATTCGCTGGCGAGTTTCTAATATCAATGAATCTACTCGAACAGTTACTTTTCAAGCAGTAAAATGTAATTCAACTGCATTTATTGGAAGTGGTGAATTCAATATTCGTTCTACAATCTGTGATGCTCCTTGGTTAGGAGTAGGAAATAACTATGCAAGCACTACATTTAATAGTGGTAGTATTCTACTTACAGTTAGTTATACATTTCCTTCTAATTTCACAGGTTCACAAACTTTCAAAGGAGTATTAGAATCTAATGTAAGTGATGCGTTTACTCATGCACGAACTCCTGATATTGTAATTACAGTTACTAATGTTGCGCCAGAACCTTGCAACACACCAACAGGAACAACAGAAGCAAATATTACTACTACCTCTGCCATCTTGAACTGGGATACTATGGCAAATCGTAATGATTATACTGTTCAGTGGAGAGAAATGGGAGGGACTTGGCAAATAGTTACAACTTCTACTAGTTCTTATAGATTAGATAATCTCCTCACACCAAGTACAACCTATCAATGGAGGGTGCGTACAAACTGTACAGGAAACACAAGTTTATATACTGCGAATAGAACTTTCACTACTGATGCAGCCTGTGATATTCCAACAAACACATACGAAGATAATCTTACAGCAACAAGTGTTAGTTTAGATTGGTCTAGTGTTTCTTCTTCAAACTTTTATAACGTACGTCACAGAGAACAGGGAACAAGTAGTTGGATAGTTGACGCTCCTACTAGTAGTAATCTACCTCTTAGTGGTCTTTACCAAAACACTACTTACGAATGGCAAGTAAGATCGCACTGTCCTTCTGAAAATAGCGATTATT
Source organism: Bernardetia sp. MNP-M8 (assembly GCF_037126285.1). Lineage (NCBI taxonomy): Bacteria > Pseudomonadati > Bacteroidota > Cytophagia > Cytophagales > Bernardetiaceae > Bernardetia > Bernardetia sp. MNP-M8. The sequence continues at coordinate 1,649,257 of NZ_CP147012.1, read as the reverse complement.
CTCCTATTCGCACTTTCACAACCGAAGTATCTTGCGATATACCAACAGGAACAACAGAAAATAATATTACTACTTCTAGTGCTGATTTAGACTGGAATACTATTTCTTCTGCAAATTTTTATAATCTACGTCATAGAGAACAAGGAACAAGTAGTTGGATAGTTGATGTTCCTACTAGTAGTAATTTTTCTCTTACAGGGTTAGCTGCAAATACTACATATGAATGGCAAGTTCGTTCAGATTGTGGAGCAAATGAGAGTAGTTATTCTTTTACTCGTATTTTCTCAACGCCTCCTCCTTGTGAAGCTCTACCTGCTTATAGTGTATCAGCTACGGAGGGTAATTGTAATGAAGTAGTTTTGACTATTCAAGATGTATTCAGACAAGTACCTGATAGATGGGTAATTATGCGTGATGGAACTCAAATTGCTGTAATTCCTAGTAATGAATTAGAATATACAGACACTAACTTGCTAGATGAAAATATTCATACTTACGAAGTATTTGGACAAAACAGTAATTGCCAAAATGATCTATCCTCTCCTGTAAGTACACAAGGTTATGCACATTTATCAAATCCATTTGATATAAACCAAGCTATCCGAAGTGGAAGTATGGAAGCATCAGACGGTACGTTCAGCGACCGAATTGAAGTACAACTACCAGCTTTGAAACGAAACTATCAGTATGAAATATTTCGTGTTAATTCAAGTGGGGTTGTAGAGTTGCTTGTCCCTACCACTATATTTTTCAATGACCAAGTTTATTATGATAACAATGTAGTAGTAGGTGAAGAATATACATACAGAGCTAGAGCCTACAATGACTGTATGACACCTTCTAACGACTACATTATTGAAACAGGTTATGCAGGGTCTCTACAAAACAATATACTAGAGGTGTCTGCAGTTGGACTGACTAACCCAGTTCAAAATGGAGGTACTGTTGATGTAGGTTCTATCGAAGTAGGACGAACAAAAGATGTTCCTATTTATTTAATCAATAACAACTCCACACAGTTAAGTATTTCATCAACTACATTAGAAAATCCATTTTATTTAGCAAATCCTATCACAAGTGCTACAAATATTGGTATTGGTGGTAACTATCGTTTGCTCACACAGTTTTCTCCAACTAGCACAGGACGTTTTAGCAAAACATTGACTATTGAGTATGAAAACCAAACATTTTTTATTACATTAACAGGAGAAGGTACTGACAGAGGAACTTTGGATATTACTCCAGTAAACTGTACTGAAACATTTGCTTTTCCTAATATAGAAGTTGGAAATACAATCGAACAAGAGTTTGTCTTGACGGCTAGAGGTCAACCTGTTACAGTTCAAGCTGTAGGACTATCAGCTATATCAAGTACGTTTGAATTTGTAGGAGGAGTGCCAAGTCAAACTACCCTACAAGTGGGAGAAAGTTTGAGTGTTCGTATTGTAGCTCGTCCAACAAGCGTAGGTTTGCATAATGGAGTATTAGTTATTATAAGTAACGCAAGTGCAATTAGTTGTGAAATTCAACTAGAAGTAACAGCTACATCTCCTCCACCCCCAACAGCCGATTTAGCTTTGAAAGCAAACGATGTAACTTCTAATCAAAACGAAGTAGAACAGAGTTACACCCTAGAAGGAGATAACACGCCACTTGCTTCTTATCTTACATTTAGAGTTACTTATACTGGAGTTACCGAAATAGTGGTTTTGCCCTCTTTGTTTGCAGTCAGTCATAGAATCGTTGAAATAGCTCCTAATGTACTTGAGCTTAGAGCTGTTGTTTCTAGTACCAGTGGCTCTACTTTTGGTCTGACTTCTGGAGATGAATTACTAAAAGTGAAAGTAACACGAAGCAGTACAGCCGAAGATTGTATTCCAGCAGAAATTACTAGAGTAGCTGCCATTGACGAGGACAGAAATAGATTAGATATAGAATCAGAAAATGGAACAATTTGTAAGCCTACTTTAGCAGACATAACTGTAAGGGTAAAAACAGCTGATGGAAAGCCTGTAAACAATACAAGAGTGATTGTAGAAGGACAGACTTATACGACAAATGCAAACGGAGAAGTAGTTCTTCCTCACTTGCTTGATACAGAATTTTCAGCTTTAGTAGAAAAAGACAATTTTACTACTCCTCATGCAGACTTTGTAGAAATCCTTGATATTGCCATTGCAAATGACTTGGTTATTGCTGATGAGGGAGAATTCTCTTCGTTTATTAAAATTGCTGGGGATGTAAATAAAGATAATGAGAATTTTTTGGAAGACATAGATATGATTATCAATGCATTCTTTGGAGATACGTTTCCTTGGAATGATACTCCAGATTGGGTGTTTACTACCATTGATGCAGCTACAAATCCATTTTCGCCTCGTTATGCAGAAGGAATTCCTGCAAGAACAATTACAGAAAATACAACAATTGAAGTAACTGCAATTGCACTAGGTGATTTAGATTTTGAGTATGCTCGTCCGACAGATAGAATAGAAATATTGCCTCTTTATGTAGAACGTAAAGTGGAAAAACTGCAAAACGAAGAATACAAAGTTTCTTTCATTACTACCAATACAGCTGATGTAGAAATATTTTCTGCTCGTTTTGAGGGAGAAGGAAAAGAACTGACTTCGCAAGTATTTGATTTGAAACACAGAAGTAGAGAAAACAAACTTGTAGTTCTTGGTATGGATAGTAACGGCAAAGATAGATTTGTAGATGAAAATACAATCTTACTTTCTTTTATCACAAAGAATCCAGATGCTAATGTTACTTCTTTTGAATATGTCAATGAAAATAAAATTCCTTATCCGATTTTATTAAAAACAGATTCAGAAGAAGGAGAAGAAAGAATTGATGAAATTGTTATTTTCCCCAACCCAAATAAAGGGAATTTCTTTATCCAAAGTCCAGAAGTAGGTTTTATCTCTATTACAGATGCCACAGGACGTACTATTTTTGAAACAGAAATTGAAGCAGGAAAGAATCAAATTACTATTCCAAATGCAGCAAAAGGAATGTACAACTTGATTATCAGTTCTCCTTCTTTCTCTACTGTCAAAAAGATAGTGATAGAATAAAAGTTAGTCAGTCAATTCAATAAAAATCAAAGTAGGTAGCATTTTTTTGCTACCTACTTTTTATAAAAAACATCTTAACTCTAAATTTATAAAGCTATGAAATATTCAATTATCTTTTTTCTTATTTGTTTCTGCTCATTTATTTTTCAAGTAAAAGCACAAAGCTTGATAGGCTCAAATACGCAAAGTGTTCCAAATCAAACTGCTACAATAAATTATACTTTAATAGCAGATGATGTAAAAGGTGGACAAATGGCTATTGATTTTGATGAAAATAAGCTGTCTTTCCTTAATGTAACTTCTACCTTAGACGGTTTTAGGTATCGTATTGCTTCTAATAAAATTACGCTCTTGTGGATAACCACTACTGCAAGTGATTTTGAAAGTGAAACTGTTATATCTATAGATTTTCAAGTGAAACCTTCTGTAGGTACAGGAAATAGAATTGATTTGCCTTTCTCTGTTAGTCCTGTTACATCTTTGGTTCAATCTGACAACTCTAGAGTTACTCCTAGTCTAACAGAAGCCTATATTGAAATTATTACTCCTACTGATATTCAAAATCAAACTACTTTATCTTTATACAACTCTCTACAAACAGCAATTGACGAAGCAAACCCAAGTGATATTCTGAAAATAGTAACCTATCGTAATTATGACGAAAATATAGTCATTGATAAAAATCTAACTTTCACTTCTGATGCAAATGCATATAATCAAATAGAAATCAATCAAATTAAAATAAATAATGGAAACAAACTCACAATTATAGGAAAAATGAGTGTTTCAGAATTGGTGCATTTAGAAGCAACTGGACAAATGGACGTAGAGGAAAATACAGAGTTTGCTTTACGTTCTAATTCAGAAAAAACAGCTATGGTCATTAATGAATCTGAAACGAATACAATTCAAGGCAAAATAGTTATGGAAAGGTATTTACCTACTCCTTCTACTATTCCTAATTCAAATAATGTTGGTTTTGATGGAACAAGCTATCGTTTGATTTCTTCTCCATTTTCAGATGCTACAATCGCTCAGTTCGAACCTTTTATGAATCTAGTTTTGAATACAAATTATAATACAGCTACTGAACCTGCTTATGTACGTCCGTACCCAACTTTTTTTCAATATGATGAAACAAATGCAGGAAAAAAAACAAGTCAGTTTTATGGTAATTTTATTTCTAATTACAAAGTTCCAAGTAATAATTCAGCTACTACCCTAGAAGTAGGAAAAGGATATCAAGTAAATATTGCTAATTCTCAAACACTAAAATTTAAAGGAAGTTTCAATAATGGAATTCAAACGCTCACAATTACAAATAGTGGAGGAACAGAAATGATAGCCCTTAATAAAGATGGTTTTAACTTGGTAGGAAATCCATTTCCATCTCCTTTAGACTGGGAAAAGGTAATTAGTAATGCAGGAAACAGTAATATTTCGAACACAATTTATTATGATATTCCGACAAGCCAATACGAAGGAACTTTTGCATATTATGTAGCAGGAACTGGAGTTAGTATTAATGGAGGAACAAAAGATATTGCTATCGGACAAGGTTTTTTTGTACAAGCAACTGCACCAATAGGAACATTAGAGTTGAAAAATGAAGACCGACCAACAACTTTTCAAGATGCTCGTTTTTTTAAAGTTGCACAGCAAAAAAACTTGAAAGAAGGGTTAATTAAATTATCTATTTCTAAAGGTGGAAAAACAGATGAAACAGCTATTTATTTTATAAAAGGTGCAACTCAAAACTTTGATTCAAAGTATGATGCTATTAAAATTCATAAAGCAAATAGTAATTTTTCTACACTTTATTCTTATGACAATAAAGACAAAGATTTTGCAATCAATGGACTTGACTTTTTTGATGAAAACATAACAATTCCTTTAGCTATTAATGTTGTTGAAGCTGGAGAGCATACAATTAGTGTAGAGGAAATAAAATACTTTCACTCATTGAGTGAGCTATACCTTTATGATTCACTTACCCAAACACTTCACGACTTAAAGCAAAATAAAGAATATGAATTTGTAACCGAAAAAGCAAATAATGCAAAGCGATTTACACTTCTTTTCAAAAAACCTTCAAACTCTGACTTTTATGAAATAGATAAACTAAGTATTTATCCAAATCCTTCACAAGAATTTGTATCTTTTAGTATTCAAAATAAAAATGGAGGAAAGCAAGTTATTTCTTTATACAATACTTTAGGTTTTATCGTCTATCAAGAAGTTTTTGATAAAAAAGAAAGGCTGTTGGAAGGAAAAATCGATTTGACAAAGTTTCCAAAGGGAATGTATATCATAGAATTAAAAAGTAATAATCAATGTATTACAAAAAAAATTATTAGAATTTAATTACATATAAAAAGAGGGTGTCCGAAAAGTCTAAAAGCTCAAAAAAAGATGTTTTTGAGCAAATTTCAAGTATTTTTTTATTAAATGAATACTTTTTAGACACCCTTTTTAACATTCTACAAATTCTTCAAAGAAAAAAGCTCGTGTAATTCGCCTGTATTCATTTCGGTTATCCACGCATTATTTGTAGAGATTGCCATATCTGCAATTTCCTTCTTAGACTGCAAAAGCTCATTTATTTTTTCTTCCAATGTTCCTTTGGTAATCATTCTATGCACCAAAACATTATTTTTTTGTCCAATTCGGTAGGCTCTATCTGTCGCTTGTGCTTCTACGGCAGGATTCCACCACAAATCAAAATGAATGACATGACTTGCAGCAGTCAAGTTTAGTCCAGTTCCCCCAGCTTTCAACGACAAAATCATAAATGGACAATGTTCTTCATTTTGGAAAACCTCAACAGCTTCATCTCTTCCTTTTCGTGTCAGTCCACCATGTAAAAAGGGAACTTGTGTATGAAAAGTAGATTGTAAAAAGTCTTTTAAAAGCTCTCCCATTTTGGTATATTGAGTAAAAATCAATGCTTTTTCATCGGCTTCATAAATCTGTTTTACAATCTCTAAAAGTAATGCTGTTTTTCCCGAATCACTTATTTTCATGGTGCTTTCCTTCAAAAAATGAGCAGGATGATTGCAGATTTGTTTGAGTTGCATCATGAGTTTCAAGATAATTCCTCGCCTTTTTATTCCTTCAAATTCTTCTACTACTTTCATTCCTTCTCTCAAAGTAGTTTCATAAAGCAAAGTTTGTTCTTTAGTGAGCTTACAAATTTGGTCTTTTTCTATTTTTTCTGGCAAATCATCAATGATACTTTTGTCTGTTTTGAGTCTTCGCATAATAAAAGGCGCAGTCATTTTTTTGAAAATATCTGCTCTGTGTTCGTCTCTATCTCTTTCTATGGGAATAGAAAAATTAGTTCTAAACTTCGATAAAACATCCAAATAATTCTCATTTACAAAATCAAAAATAGACCAATATTCACTCAAACGATTTTCGACAGGCGTACCCGAAAGTGCTATTTTACGAGGACTTTGCAGCATCTTGATAGCTTCTGTTTGTCCAGCAGCAGGGTTTTTTATGGCTTGAGCTTCATCAATAATCACACACGACCATTCTCGCTCGGCAAAACGTTTGTCTTCGCTTCTGACTGTTCCATAGGTTGTAAGCCAAATATCAGGTTTGAAAGAATCCTTATTATCTAGCCATTTTCTATTTGCTCCATGATAAATATAAAAAGAAAGTGAAGGCGCAAACTTTTCAATTTCTCGTTGCCAGTTGCTCAAAAGTGTTGTTGGAAGAACAGCCAAAGCAGGTTGATTTTCTCCTCCCAACTGATTTTCTTCTTTCAGTTTTAATAAAAAAGTAATGGTTTGAAGGGTCTTTCCAAGTCCCATATCATCAGCCAAAATAGAACCCAAACCCAGTTTTGCATTTTGATACAACCATTCATAACCAACTTGTTGATACGGACGAAGTGTAGCTATCAAGTCTTTAGGTGTTTCAATTTTTGGAGCTTCTTTGAGTTCTTGCAATAGAGTTCTTACTTTATCACTGAGTTCGACTTTTGTGCCTTGGTATTCTTCTGTAAGTGCTGTTTGTAAAAGCTCTGCATTGGATAATTTTTTCTTTTTTTTCTTTAATTGCTCTACAATTAAAGCAATTTCTTTCTCATCCAACAAAACATATTGGTCTCTGAATCGCCATAAGCCAGCTTTTTGAGCAATCATTCTTTCAAAATCAGCAGCCGAAATTTTCTCATCGCCCATAGCTACTTCCCAATCAAAATCCCAAACACTTCCTAGCTTTAAGAATGATTCTTCTTTTTTGTTTTTAGAATTTAGGCTTGCTTTTAATTTTGGTCTGACTATTTTTTCTAGTCGTTTTGGTAATAATATTTTTATTCCCAAAATTTGTAAAACTGGAAAAATATCTATCAAAATTTTGCTTAATCGTGTTGCTTCTATTTCTTTTTGTATCTGTCCTTGCGTTTCGATAATTTCTTTTATCTCTCCCAAAAAATCAGACAAAATCTGTAAATCTTGCACAATAGGCAAACGCACATCTTCAAAAGAATCATCTTCAAAAATTATGGCTAGTGGAATATGTGGGCTTTCATTTTCTTGATGTTTATGATTATGTTCCTTGTCTTCAATCAAAATTTCTAAACTGAAAGTTTCGTCTGCTTCCTCATAATCGTTTATACTTTCGTGGTCAGTTTCTCCTTCTTCAAAATTTTCTTGAATAGACAAAATAGGAACATATTTTCGTTCAGAAAGTAAGAATTTACCCAGCCAAGCACGAATAAGATGAGGCATATCTTTTTCTTGATAGCCTGTAAAATTCATTGCCATGTTCATAAAAAAGATACTTTCAATCTTCATATTGAGAGATGAAAGACGCTTTTTATAACGAGTTTTTATCCAAGATTCTTCTATATAAAAATGCAAAATCATTCCCAAAATAGTAAGGGTAGATTCTGTTTGGTCTGTATAATGAGGTTCTACTTTTGCTTTTGTCTTTTCTTTATCCCTTGATTTTAAGCCTATATTGACTGTTCTAATATCAATGGTTTCAGAAATTTGCGTCAGAATTTCTTTGATATTTGGATTTAATATAGCAGGTTGCCAACGTATAAAAACTTCATTTTTTTGATTGCTAAAAATAGTTGGAACAATCGCACCACGCTCCAAGAGTGCAAGCGCAAACTGATGAATTTTGAATAAAACCTGTAACTGTTCTGAAAGGCGTTTTATTTCTGTTGTGGGAAGTGTATAGAACAAATCCAATAAGAAACCAAAGCCATTATCAATTTTGGTTTTGACTAATTTTCTCTTTTGTTTGGTTACTTTAAATGTATTTCGGAGTGAATAAGAGGCATCAAAAGTAAATTCGAAGCGTTCTATTTCATAATAATTTTTATCTTGCTTTTCCTTTTTAGATTGATTTTTTTCGTAATTATAAAATTCTTCTTTATCTTCTTCTCGTTGCTCTTCTGTTTCGTAATCTTTCCAATATTCCTCAATCGTTTTGGGTAGTTTTTGATAGGTAGTTTGAAGAATACTTTTAAAATCTTCTTTCTCAAAAAAAGGAGGGTTAGGCGAAAGAAGTTGTAGTAAAGTCTGTTGAAGGTCTGGAATTTGGGCAAAAGAAATATCTAAATTTTCTATTTCTTTTGGTTCTGGAAGTTCTTCTATTTCCTCTAATAAAAGCCATTTTTCTTCCCATTTTGGCATAGAAGCCATTTTTTGTTTTTGGGCATTTTGTTCGATATAAGAAAGCAAATCAAAATCATGCAACAGGAAAATCAAAAATGGATTTGCATCAATTTCTTCTGAAAATGAATAAATCAAAGCTGCAATATGTTTACAAGGCATGGCAAAATCTGGACAGGAGCAACCTGCACTAAAATCTCGCCAACGCTTCGGAAAAAGACTAATATCTTCTTGTTCTAATAAATCAAAAAGTTCTTTTGGTAATTGTCTTTGAGTGAGTTGTTGCCAAAGTTCAGGCTTTTTTTGAAGAGTTTCTAAAATTATCCTTTTATCCATCTCATCAAAGGCTTTCATTTCTACATAAGTAGAATAAGGAGTCGAACGGCTGCCTTTCACTTTTGCTTCTATTGCTGTTCCTCTAATTACTTTTTTTGAAATTGAGCCATTTCGTGCGTAGGTTCTTCCTCGTGTAAGTCTGCCTGTATCATCTATATCTGTGAAGGCTTCTAACCATTTTTGTCCCCACCATGTTTTTCCAAATCCTTTTGCCATTTTTATATTATCCTTTTTTAAGTTTAATAACTTGCTATTTTGATTTGCAAAAATACAATATTTCTGAGGGAAATGATAATAATTGGATTTTGGAATCTTTTTTTTGTCAGAATGGGAATGTAATCCTACCAAAATGAAATAGTATTACTACTTATTAAGAAAGGGAGTTAACTATAAAAATATTTTTTACTCTTAGAACTAAACTAAAAACCTTGTTTTTGAGCTATATAAATGCTGTTTGGGGGTTTTCTAACAGAAAGAGTGAATTTTTTTTTTGACTAAAAACCGAATTGGCAAACCGATTGAAATAAGTAAACCGAATCACAGTTAAAGAAAAGTTCTCAAAGTAACTGTCATTTGTTTTGTTGAGGAAGGACTTCAAAGCAAATTATTTTTAGCAGAAACTTTATTTTTTTAGAATTTTTTTTTATTGATTGTGAGCAAGTAATGAATAGAAACAGCAGGTTAAGTTTGTGGTGAAAGCCTATTTTTTTCAAACTCCTATTTTTAGCGTTTCTATGTAGTCAAAAAAACCCTTTTTCTATTTAATTTAGAAAAAGGGTTTCTTTTTTTATTTTATCTAGGAGACGTAAATACTATTCTACTGTAATTTTATAACTTGTTATGTCAAGTCTTTTTCCTTTTTGAGGATCAAAACCTCCAACTTTCATTGTCATTTCTGAGCTTTCTACCCAGCTTGATTTTATATCAAAAATGATAAACTGTTCGTGATTCATAGTCATTTCTATTTCATCTATTTCTTTTAGTTTTTCTGCTTTTGCTTCCTCACTAATATCCATAGATTTTGTCATAGATAGCATCATAGATTTTACCATATCAATCATTTCTGACATATCCATTTCCATTTTCTGTTTGAAAATTGCTGTGTTGTTCTCTACTTTTTCTAACGCTAGAAAATTTTTAACAGAAAGTTTTTGCATAGGATTGAAAGGGCTTGTATCTGATTGAGTTATAGAAATAGTATCATTTAAGCTAAATGATTTTTCAGAAAATGGAATAAATAGAAAATCAATCTGAGTTTTCATATACTCAATAGCCACTTCTTCACTCATAAAATTAGGGGTAACGATAAGAGAAATAAGAGAAGTCATTCCTTCATTATCTGTTCCTTCAAACAATTTTTCTAGTTCTACAAAACTCTCATCTATCGATTTTTTAGCTTCTTGCCAGTTCAAGAGCTTGTATTCACCTGTGCTTTTATTTAGCTCGTAACGAAACCTTGTATGCTTATAGTTTGGTAACTTCTCTTCTATTTTCTCATCAAACTCTTTTGCTGCTATTATCGCTAAATTCTCCTTAAAGATTTCTAACATATAATTTTCATTTGTTTCCTCAATTACTTTCAGAAAATCTGTTTCTACTAATTCAGAACTTTCTACTAGGCTATCAGCTTCATATTTCTTTTGTATAGTAGTGCGTATTATTTTCTTCTCTGTTCCTACTTTCCACGCTGGTTTGAAAGTGTAATCTTGAGCTTGCAGAGTAAAAGAAAAAAACAAAAGACAGATTGAAAGAAATTTTGAATTGAATGATAGAATATGTTTCATTGTTTTTTAATAAAAAATTGAGAGAATTGAAGATAGAAACAAAAGTAATAGAGACAAAAGTAGAGAAATGTTTTTTTATTAAACAAAATACTGTTCATAATTTTCTATTTTTTCTTGCAATCTTTTGGCTAAATAAAGGCTTGCATCTCCTAGTTTTTCTAAAATGAGTTTAGCTTCTTCTTGATATTTTATTCTTTTTTCTATGTTCCAATAATGAGGAGGTTCTTTAAGATTTACTATTCGGTCAGCTAGTTTTACAAACTGAACTTCTATTGGCTGTTTCAAAAGTTTTTCTAAGCTATCATTCATTTGCTCTTCTTTTGGTAATTTTTCATCTTTTGTCATTGCCCAAACTCCGTTTTTTACTTCTTCACCAAACTGACTTTCTATTTCTTCTAATGTAACTAAAGTATCTTCAACAGTATCGTGGAGAATAGCAACCAAAACACCTAATTGTTGATTTAGATTTTTATCATTCGTTTCTTTTTCTTGAAAAGCAAGCAATGTTTCGGTCATTACTTCTGTGATATGAAGAAAATAAGGTAATTCGGAAGCAGGCATTTTTTGTTCATTATGTGCCTTACAAGCAAAATATAAGGCATTTCTATACAAATCAGTCGTATTCATAAATTATTATTGGTTTATAGTATTTTATTAAAGAAAATTAGACATTAAATTGTGATAAGTGATGATCAAGGTGTTTGTAAAACATATTATTCCATTCTGTTTTAGATAGTTTTCCAAAAGAGTGAGATTCTTTATTATTAAAATACTCTTGACCTAGTTCTTGTGTTTTTGTGATATAGTCTATTAGGCGTTTTTTCTCTGCTTCAAAAACTCGTTCATCTTTTATGATAAATTGAGGTGCTGTCTGTCCATTTCTACTGTATGGTTTTTCTCCTATTACTTGGCTCTTAACAAAAGTTTTGAGAATAAATTTCATAAAAGCATTTGGTTTTGGGTGTTTTTCCTGCTCATAAATCATTTCATAAGTTACGTTACAATGAGCAAGCATTTTTTCTACACTCATTTTTCCCCAAAGAGGTTGAGTCTCTGGAGATAGTTTTTCTATACGCTTGATAGTCTGCTCAACAACAGTTTTTTCAAAAATATTCTTCATTGTTTCTATTTTTTATAGCTAGGTTATACTTATGTTTTTGCTAAAAATAAAGACAATATACTTATTATTTTTTTTAAAACTCTTCCAAAATGCTTGGTATGCTAATATTGAGAGCATAATATCATCCTATCAAAATAATTCAAAATTTTATTCATAGAAATAAATTAATGATTGGTAGAAATAGAGAATTAAACAAAGAAAGATAGTAGCAAATGGTCTAATTTTTCCTTAAATTTAAATTATTCAATCAGAAAAAGAGTTTTCTGCAATTTGATAAGAGAACTAAACTTGAAAATAAGTTTGGCAATAAATCAAAAAAGTTAGTATCTTTTGGCTAGATTTACAGTAAAAGAAAACTAAAAAAAGCATTAAACACTTCATCAAATTGTAATATAATAATTTATCATTGATAATTATTTATAAAACAAATTGTGTTTTTTATTTTGTTAAAAATATTATTTTTAAGGCTAAATACATTCATTTTGCCAATTCGTTTTTTTATAAAAAATCATTCTTCATTCAATTTTAACTTCAAAAACAATTCGATTTTGAAGGTTTTTTGCTTGGTATTATTTTTCTTAGGAAGTTTTTCATTCCATTTTTCTCTTCAAGCACAAACTTTTGATTTGAATGATTCTACTAAAGTTTATTCTTTAGGAGAAAACGTATTTGTTTTGCCAGATACAGAAGGAACATATACAATAGACGATGTAAGCAGAACTGATAAAGTAAAAGACTTTAGGCTTTATAAAGATGTAAAACCTATTTATGATGATGAAACAGATATTTATTGGGTTCGTTTTACCCTAAAAAACACATTTTCTTCTCGTAAATTGTACCTCCTAAAAGCAAAAGATGCAGAAGTAGCTTATCTTTATACACCCACTACAAACGGAATTAGCTATATAAGAAGTGAAGACGGAATTATTTTCCCTCACACCAGTAGAAATATCAAAATTGACCGTTCAGCTTGTTTTGTGATTACTTTAGATAGATTTGAATCTAAAACATTTTTCATTCGTGTAGAACACCGTACGGCATTTGCTAAGCAAAATAAAGGACTTCTCAATACATTAGAACATCTCACCATAGAGGATTTGGCTCGTTCTATCGAATTATCTAAAGAACGTCGTTATTACCAAGGATTTTATTTGGGAGCAATGGTTCTTTTGGCTCTTAATAGTTTGTTTGTTTCTTTTCTATTCAATGACAAACGTTATTTATATTATGTGGGGCTGTTGTTTATGGCAGCCACGCTTAACATGATTTTTGAAGAGTATTTGATAGAATTTTTTATCCCTAATGACCCTACTCTCAACTGGTTATTGACAGTTCCTGTTACAGCTCTGCTTTGGTTTTTCTACACATTATTTTTCAGAAGTTTTCTAAATCTAAAAAAAGTAGCTCCTTTTTGGGATAAATTTTTTATTGGTATAGCAGGTCTCTGTTTAGTCATATTTGCACTTACTTTTATAGATTTATACAAAATGCAGTGGATGGTATTCTTGCTTGTGTTTACTATAAGTATTGCTTTAGTTGTTAATATTGGTATTGTTATCAAGTTCAAACACCGTCCTGCTTCATTCTTATTAGCTGCTAATATTGTATATTTTGGAGGGATTTTGATATTTGCTTTAGCACAATTGGAGTTGATTCCTAGAAGTTATTTTTCTATGCATGCTTCACAGGTAGCTGATATTCTTTTAGGTTTGTTTGTTTCTTTAGGACTAGCTGACCGAGTAAATTATCTACGTACAGAAATAGAGCGTCGAAACGATGAAAATAGAGTTCTTATAGAAGAACAAAAAACAAAATTAGAAAAAGAAGTAGCAGAGCGTACACGAGAAATTACCAAGATAAATATGGAACTCGTTACACAACAAGAAGAGGTTACAAGACAAAAAGAACAAATTGAAAAAGCAAACGAAAACCTAAAAGGACAACAAGGCGAACTTAGAAAAGCCTATCAGGATATTAATCTTTTGAGTGATATTGGAAGAGATATTACAGCTTCATTAGATATTGGAGTGATTATAAATACAGTTTATAAACACGTTGATGAAATGATGGATGCTACCGTTTTTGGTATTGGAACTTATGATGCCGAACGAGAAATGATAGGCTTTAGTCATTTCTACAAAGATGGAGTTATGGTTCCTTATAGAGAAGCACCTATTAATGATGATAGACTTTCTACATGGTGTGCTAGAAATAAAAAACCTGTCTTTATTACTGATTTTGATGAGGAATACTCACAGTATTTACAAGAAAAAGCTCGTGGTGTTTTGGTAGAAGAACGAAATTCTATCATTTATTATCCTTTGATTCAAGAAGAAAAACTCTTGGGTGTAATTACAGTACAAAGTCCACTCAAAAATGCCTATTCTCGTAATCATTATCGTATTTTGGAAAGTTTGGCTGCTTATATTACGATTGCCCTTTCAAATTATGATGCCTATCAAACTATTCAATTAGCTAAAGATGAAATTGATAGAAAGAACCTACAAATTACAGATTCGTTACGCTACGCAAGAGATATTCAAAGTGTAATTTTGCCTGGAGAACGTCGTTTCAAGCGTGTTTTTAAAGAGCATTTTTTACTTTATAAACCTAAAGATTTTGTTTCAGGAGATTTCTTTTGGATAGAAGAATACGAAAACAAAAAGTTTATTGCTGTTATTGATTGTACAGGACATGGTGTTCCTGGGGCATTTATGTCACTGATTGGAACTATGCAACTCAATCAAATTCTTTCTAAAACACAAGAGCCATCAGAAATTTTGGATAATCTTCATATTGGTATCAAAAAAGCATTAAAGCAAGATATTTATCATAATGATGATGGAATGGATGTCTGTCTGTGTTCTATTGAGCATTTGGAAGAAATAAACAGATATAAAGTAGTTTTTGCAGGTGCAAAACGTCCTCTTTATTATGTTAGTGAAGGTGCTTTACATCAACTCAAAGGTACACGAAAGACTATTGGTGGAAGAGGAAGAAATGATAAACCCTTCGAACAAGAAGAAATTTGGCTCAACGAAGGAGATACTCTTTACCTTACAACTGATGGGTATGTTGACCAATCTTCGCCACGTCAAAAGAAAATAGGTACTATGCAATTACTCACTTGGTTAGAACAAATAAGTGCTCAACCAATGGAAAAACAAGGCGAGTTTTTGACAGAAGAATTATCAAGACATCAACAGTATGTTGAACAAAGAGATGATATTACCC
The DNA here is from genome assembly GCF_037126285.1 of Bernardetia sp. MNP-M8. Classification (NCBI taxonomy): domain Bacteria; kingdom Pseudomonadati; phylum Bacteroidota; class Cytophagia; order Cytophagales; family Bernardetiaceae; genus Bernardetia; species Bernardetia sp. MNP-M8. The sequence goes on along the minus strand of NZ_CP147012.1, from coordinate 1,634,067 downwards.
TTTTAGGAATACGTTTGTAGAAATATGGATTTTAACTTTGAAATCTGAAATCTTCATGGAAAAATAATTGGGTGTGTTACATAAAGTAATGCTGTTGTTGGTGTTTTAGTGAAGCGACACCAACAACCAAATAACTTATTTTTCTATTGTATATGTCTATAATCAAAAAGAATAAATCCTATTTAATTACTTTTACTTCATGAAGTTAGTACATTCTTTTCCATCTTTGACAGAAAATTTAATCTCTAAATTAAATACTATACTAAGTCAGGAGTTTGGTTATAATTCCATTCCTGATGATTACAAATCATTCTTATTAAAAAATAATGGAGGCTATGTTTTGCCAGGTTATATAGAGGATACAGAAATTACTCAACATCAAAAAGAGGTGGTTTTTGAAACTCCTTTAAGGTGGGCAAAAGATAATAATAAGCCTGTGAGACCTTGTTTAGTTGCCTTTTTTGTAGTTTGGTTAGAAGATGATATGGATGAGAATGAAGTTGAGGATTGGGAAATGGCTGAATTAGTAGCTTCTAATGAACATTCAAAACTTGACTTTGATATTCTACCAAATAATATGATGTCTATTGCAAAATGTAGTCATCCAGATTGTGCTGATATGCTATGTATATCATTAGATAAAAAAGAATATGGGTCAGTTTATTATAATTACGGACTGTGTGACCATCCTGCAAATTTTCATGGAGATTTTTACAATGACAGAATTGAGACAATTTTTAAACAGTACAATATCACTAGTTATGAAGAAATAGACGAAGAAACCATAGAAGGTCAGATAATTATAGACCAAATAAAGAGAGCTTACTTTGTCAAGGTAGGAAATAATTTTTCAGAATTTTTAGAAAACTGTAAGATTATAGAAGTAGAAAGAGAAATTTGAATCTATTTTTCTGTATTTTAATTACAACTAGTAACTTAATCAGCTCTTAACGCTACAATAGGTGCAATTTTGGCAGCCTTGTAAGCAGGAAAAAAACCAGCTAAAGCTCCTGAAAATACAAGTAATCCGATAGCAACCAAGACAACATATAAATCTACTTCAGGATTTCTAAAAAAATCTCCACCAGCTCCTATAAGAATTTTCATTCCCATAATTGCACCTACTCCTAAAGTAAGACCAACAAAACCAGCTACAGACGTAATCACAATAGCTTCACTTACAATCAGACTAACAATAGAATAAGGTGTTGCCCCAAGAGCTTTGCGAACACCAATTTCTTTTGTACGTTCTTTTACAATGATTAGCATAATATTACTGACTCCAATTATTCCAGCCAAAATAGTCATTAAACTAACTGTCCAAACGAAACCACGAATAAAAAGAAAAAGCATTTGAAACTTCTCAAATTCTTCAACAGTATTGCGTACTCTTACAGCTCTATCATCATCAGGAGAGAATTTATGGCGTGCAGCAAAGTCTTTCTGAATATTCTTTGCAATGATATTTGCTTCCTCAACAGAAGCATCACCCACTGTCATCATAAGTTGATTAATACGATTTTTTCCATTAAAAGCCAATTGTGCCGTTGTGATAGGCAAATACATATATTGCATTTCTCGTTCATTGCCATTATCAGAAAAAACACCTACTACTTGAAAAGGTATATCTCCAATAATAATCCATTTGCCAATAGGAATTTGTGGATTTTCTTTAAATGTTTCAAAAAGTTCCTCTGCTACTAACTTTCCAATAACCACAACTTTTCGTTTCTTATCCAAATCTGTTTGATTAATAAAACGACCGTTATCCATCAATGTATTTTCAAGATATTTATGGTCTGGATGGACACAACGAGTATTGTAGGATGAACTCTTATCTTTATATTGTGTAATAAAATCTCCTCTCAAATAAAATCTTCCTGTTTTATATTCTATTCCATCTATATTCTCTAAAGCATCATAGTCTTGATTTTCGAATTGAATCTGACGACCTACAGGCATTCCTTTATAGGCTATTGAAGTTTGTCCGTCGTAGAGCCACAAACTATTTACAGCATCATCTCTAAAGTTGTACTCTACTCCATTTTGAAGTCCTTTGCCTGCTCCTAAAAGCAAAACAAGCATAAAAATACCCCAGCCTACTCCCAAAGCAGTTAGAGAAGTTCGGAGTTTATGTCTAAAAAGAGTATCAATTATTTCGCTCCATTTGTCAGTATCTATTAATCTCATGGTATTTTTATATGCTATAATTTTTATTCACTCACAATATAAAAAAGTCTTATTTGAAATTAAAATACTACAATCTTTTTAACGGATTTTAGTTTTACTTATTTGTATAGCTTTATAAAAATAATTCAAAAACTGCCCAAGCTGCCATTCCCAAAACTAAAACAATAAGAACCCAAACATACCAAGGGGCAATTCTTTGATTAGGTTTTGAGTAAGGTTGTTCTCCTTCAATATCTCTGTAAAGCTGAAAATAAGCACGCCTAGCACTTGTCATTCCTTCCAAAATCTGTTTGTGTTTTTCGAAAGAATCAGCTAATTCTTTGTCTTTTTCTAGTTTTTCTTCAAAAGCAATTTTTTCTTTTTCTGAGAGTGAATCTGACAGATAATCATTAAATTTTTGAGTTGAAGAAGAGTTTGAAAGGTTCATATACTAATATTTTTCTGTAAGAATAGTTTAAATACCTAAAAAGGATAACCAATAGCAATATTCAAGACTAAATTATCTCTTCGCCATTCTTTATCTCTAACTTGTACTTGTCGTCTGACCCAACGTTCATTTTCAGGAAGCCAAGGTTTGCTAAGAGGAAAAGCAACATCAAAACGAAGAACAAAAAAAGTAACATCAATGCGAAGTCCTGCACCTACTCCCACAGCAATATCATTGATAATATTTTTTTTCTTAAATAATCCTCCTTCACGATTGGGGTCTTCTTTGACTAACCAAACATTTCCAGCATCTGCAAAAATAGCACCTTTGAAAACACTATAAATTGGAAAACGATATTCAATATTTGCTTCTAAACGCATATCACCTGTTTGGTCATAAAAAAGTCCACTCGTACTATCTTTTGAAATATATGAACCTGGTCCAATAGAACGAGCCTGAAAAGCACGAATACTATTTGCTCCTCCTGCAAAAAACTGTTTGGTGTAAGGCAATACATCAGCATTTCCATAAGGAATTCCTACACCTGCAATAAAACGAGTTGCTATTTTATGATGCGTTTCTTCATTAAAATTTAAGTAATATCTAAAATCTATATCTGCACGAGCATATTGTGCATAAGGCTCACTCAAAATAGTATAAGGCTCTGCTCCTGTAGCTTTTTTAGATTCAAAAATACTTTGAATGCTGTGTATTAAATTACCTCCTACATCAATATTTCCATTAAAGAAGATATGATTTTTATTTTTTCTAGCATTTTCATCTACTTTGGAAGCACTTTGATAAGTAAATGAATAATTTCCACCAAAAATAAATTGATTTTGAAAACTTCGTTGTAAAAGTGGATTATCTCCAATGGCTTCATTAAAGAGGCTTGTTGTGTCCATTAAACGAACATAGTTTATAGAAATAGGATTAAAACGGTGTCTTTTAGTAGCTGTTTCTTGCCAATCATAACCAAATTGAGCTGTTCCAGAAAGAAGTTTAAAGTAATTTACTCTACTTAGTAGCCTAACATCTCCTTGATAGACTGTTCTTGGAACAAACTTTTGAGCCAAACGAGGTAATTTGATAGGACTAACGAAGCGAGGAATATAAATTTCTACACCTGCACCAATTTCATAGGAATAAAGTCCGTTTTGTTGATTAGGCTGCTCTACATTTTGATTTGAATTACGTCCACTTATTTGTGTTTCGAAACGTCCATCTAAACGAACTACTAAAAGCTCTGCTCCACGAAAAGCATTTTTATTGCGATAACTAATGTTTAGACCAGGTCCTGCAAAATTATTGGATTTCGAAACTAAATTCAATTCTGCTCTCAATGATTTTCTTTTTGAAGGAACCATTTGAATATAAGCATCTAAATACCCTTCATTTCCCAAAGAATCAACAGGTTTGTATCGAATGTCTGCAAACTTCAAAGCTCCCAAACCCATCAAACGTTTTAAAGTTTGTTCATGTCTTTGAGCAGAATAAAGTGTATCTGGGTCTAAATAAATCGAACGAGCTAATATTTCAGGACGGAAAGTGCAACCATCCATCATACAATAAAAAGTAGAATCTCCTTCCAAACGTCCCATTCTTTGTAGCTTTGCAGCATTCTTAATGCTATCCATTCCCATTTTATAATTAGGAAATAAAAAAACATTACGGATTCGGTAAGGTTTTCTAGCAATATCAGGCATTTGCTTTTTGACTTGCATGTAGATATTCATCTGACGATCTCCGACTGTTGAATCTACTTTATAAATTATAAATTTATCACTAAAGTAAAAATATCCTTTTTCTTTTGCATAGTCATTTAACCTACTTCTTTCTTGTTCTAAAAGAGCAAAATTGTAAGGATCTCCTTTTTTTAGGAGTGTTTCTTTAGTAGCATTATTCAAGACATTCCCAAGTGGTTCAGGCTCTTCAGGAAAATTTATAGAATCCAATCTATAAGGTTGATAAACAGTTGCTGTATAAATTATTTCTGCTTTTTTTCCCTTCTGTTCGATTTTAGCTTCTGTTTCTGCTTGAAAATGTCCATTTGCTAGAAGCCTATTCAAAACAAGCTGACGTACACGCTCTTCATTTACATCTTTTACTAAAACTGGAGGTTTGCCAATTTTGGTCATTACCCAATGATTAAAACCTTTTTCTTTTTCAGTATAAAAAGTATTATAAAAAGCCAATTGAGGACGCATCCACAAAAATTTTGTATTTGGCTCTGGTGCTAAAACTTCTTCTACTTCAGCTTCTACACGGTCTTGTTCAGGAATTTTACCTTCCTTCTTCTCCCATTTTATTTCACTTCCTGTATATAAAGGGTTTTCTTTTGTGATTCTGCTCATACCTGTACAACCACTCATTATGAAAGGGACAAGTAGAAAAAAAGAAATAACGAAAAATTGTAAAGAAAAATGAGGTACGAAAAGGGAAAAAATGTTTCGCATTTTGTAAAATAAATATTAAACTATAAAAATGAAGGAATAACAAAATAAGATTTGTTTATACTTCAACTTAAATTTATAGATTTTGTTTTTTAGATGAAAAAGTAAAAATGAGTAAATTGAATTCAGCACAAAGCTATTTCCTAAATTAGCCTAGAAAAGTATATTATCAATCTTTGTTTTGGTACACTTATAATATAAATATTATTCTATTATAAAAAGACTTGATAATAATTTGTTACTTTTGTCCAAAAGGACTTTTTCGCAAAAGGATGACATCTAAACTATTATAATAATTACTTGTAGTATTTCATTGTAGCATTCCCAAATACTGATAAAGCTATATCAACAAATAGTTTGTGTGTTGTCTAAATTATTTCAAAACACTAGTAGTATAACTAATTATGAATCTTAATCTCAAAAACCCTTTAGCTTTCTTTGACTTAGAAGCAACAGGCATAGACACTATAAAAGACCGTATTGTAGAAATTTCTATTGTAAAACTAATGCCTAATGGCGAAAAACAAGTTCATACACATAAAATAAACCCAACTATTCCAATTCCAGATATTACTACCAAAATACATGGAATTAGTGATGAAGATATAAAAGATGCTCCTACTTTCAAACAAATGGCAAAAACATTTGCAGGTATTTTGAAAGGTTGTGATTTGGCAGGTTTTAATATTATGCGTTTTGATGTCCCTATGCTTGTAGAAGAATTTTTGAGAGCAGGAGTAGATTTTGATATTTCGAATCGTAAACTTGTTGATTTGCAAAGAATCTATCACCTGATGGAACCTCGTACACTTTCGGCTGCCTATAAGTTTTACTGTAACCTAGAATTAGAAGGAGCGCATAGCGCAGAAGTTGATACTTTGGCTTGTGTTGGAATTTTGGAAGAACAAGTAAAAAGGTATGAAAACATGGAACACAAAGATACTTTTGGTAATGTTACTATTCCTGTCAAAAATGATATGGAAACTTTACATCAATTAAGTTTCTCAAATCGTATTGATTTGGCTGGAAGAATGGTTTATAATGATAAAAATGAAGCTGTTTTTGCTTTTGGAAAACATAAAGACAAAAAAATTGAAGATGTTCTGACAAAAGAATCTTCCTATTATGATTGGATTATGAAAAATGATTTCCCCCTAAACACCAAACAAGAACTTACAAGAATAAAACTAAAAATGAGTATGTTGAATAAGTAGTGATTAACTATTAGTACAAGAAGATATTTTGTTGATAGCTCACACAGCTAAATTCTATATTCAAAAACTGCTTTGTCTTTGATTTGCAGTTCGTAATTTTCGAAGAACATGGAATATACAATTGATGTTTATTTGGTATTATTAGCTGCTGGGTTTTTAGCAGGAATAATTAATACTTTGGCAGGAAATGGCTCAATTCTGACAATTACAGCACTTTCTGTGGCTGCTGGCTTACCTGTCGGAATGGCAAATGGAACAAACCGAGTAGGTGTAACTTTCCAAGTTTTGGTAGGTCTTCGTACTTTTCTAAAAAGTGGAAAGACAAATTTTAAAGGCGTTTGGAAAATTGCAATTCCTACTATTTTAGGTTCTGTTTTGGGAGCTTATGCAGCCGTTGAAGTAGGAAAGTCAAATGAAATTTGGTTGAGCCGTGTGATTGGTGGTGTAATGGTTTTTATGCTTTTCTTAGTTTTAAACAATCCAAAAAAATGGATAGAAGAAGACAAAAATCGTAAAGAATTAGCTTTACCTTGGCTAATACTCATTTTTTTAGCTGTTGGTTTCTATGGAGGTTTTATTCAAGCTGGCGTAGGTGTGATTATGCTCGTCGTTTTGATGTCAGCAACAAGTTATGAGCTTACTAATGCAAATGCTATTAAACTTTTGCTTACTCTTCTTCTCAATATTCCTGCTTTTGCTATCTTTATTTGGAGTGGTCAAATAGAATGGATTGCTGGTATTACCCTTTCCGTTGCTCAAATGATTGGTGCTATGTGGGCAGCTAAGTTTGCAATCGGACATCCAAAGGCTAATTATTGGATACGAGCAATTTTGATAGGAATTATCCTCATTGCTATTGTGCGCTTCTTGGGAATCTATGATTTTTTGAGTGAAAAATTATTGCTTCTGCTCTGATTCGTTTTTTTTGCATCCAATTTTTTTAAAATTTCAAGAAAAAGCGATAAAAAACAAAGTGCCAATAACTTGTTAGGAATATAACACATCTATAATTTTTATTTTTTAATTCGTAATTGTTCTAAGTAACTAAACAAATTTGTAAATTTGTGTTTATTGTTTTGTCTGCCTTTTATTTTTTTAGTTAAATTGTTTATAATGACTTAACTTTGCTCTAATTCTGCAATAAAATTTGAGCAGTTTTTAGAAAAAAAACCTAAACTCTAAAATAAAAGCTACACTACATCTCAATTACTTACTGCACTCACTCAACAACAGCCTAACACATGAAATATCCAAACACCAATATACACCCAGATGCTAAAATTGCAGAAAATGTAATTATTGAACCTTTTGCAACTATTTATGGCGATGTAGAAATAGGAGAAGGGACATGGATAGCTGCAAATGTAGTAATAATGGATGGTGCAAGGATAGGTAAAAACTGTAAAATTTATCCAGGGGCTGTTATTTCAGGAGATCCACAAGACCTAAAATATAAAGGTGAAAAAACATTAACTATAATTGGAGATAATACTACAATTAGAGAGTTTGCAACTATCAATAAAGGAACAGATGATAAGATGCAAACAACAGTTGGTAATAATGTATTGGTAATGGCTTATGTACATATTGCTCACGATTGTATTGTTGGAGATTATTGTGTTTTGGTAAATGGAGTGCAACTGGCAGGACATGTAGAAGTAGAAGAATATGCAATTATTGGAGGTACAAGTGCTGTTTTACAGTTTGTCAAAATTGGCGCACATGCCATGATTGCAGGTGGTTCGTTGGTCAGAAAAGATGTTCCTCCTTATATTCGTGCAGGGCGTGAACCTCTTTCTTATGCAGGAATCAATATTGTAGGCTTACGACGACGTGGTTTTAATGCTGGAAAAACTGCCGAACTTAGAGAAATATACCGTCTTATTTATTCAGCAGGATTAAATACACAAGAAGCTCTCAAACAAATAGGAGAAATAGAACCACAAACAACAGAGAAAAATCAAATTGTAGAATTTATACGAAATGCAAAAAAAGGAATTATTAGAAGTGGAAATGAAGATGATAGTATCGGAATATAATTAGTTACCACTCAAATTTCTAATTTAATGTTTTTTTTTCTACAAAATACGCTTTCTTCTGAAATAAATGGCTTTTCTAGAATTGAATATTTGGCTGTCTTTAATGCTATTATTTTTGGTTTTATTGTAGCCGAATTTTTTATGGGTTGGGGAAATTTTATGCGTTATCGCTCCCAAATTCGTTTTGATTTTATTCCTGTCATTTGGTCTTTTCTTACTTTCTTGGTTTCTATCTTGATTTGGTGGGGAACTTGGACAAACAATGAATTTATTGGCATTAATATTTTCTATTATTATTATTCTCTTGTTTTGCCTCTGATTCTATATTTGGTTTGTGTGTTTTTATTTCCAAAAATCAATGAAACCAGATATGAAAAAGATATATTTGACTTAGAACGTTATTTTCAAAAACAAGCTCCTATTATCTGTTTTTTATATGGGTTACTATTTACAGCAATGATTATTAATTCTGTAATTTTTCAAGAATATGAATTTTTTCATCTCAAAAACTATATTAAAGGAGGTGCTGCCCTGCTTGCTTTCGGAGGAATTGTTATCAAAAGCAGAAGGTATTATTGGCTAATTACGGCTATTATGCTGTTTTTGTTTGTAGGCTTTCTTCTTACAATGGAGATATAACATTAATATTCAAACATAGGCTGTACAAACTATAAAAAAAATTCCTCGTATTTTTGAGTTACTACACAACAAAAAATACCGAGGAATATGTCTAAACGACAGTATGAATATAGGATAAAAAACTGGAAATCCAAAGCTATGGCACGCAGAAAAGAAAACGACTATTTAAAAAGTCGTATTAAAGAACTCTTAGATAGCCGAGATTCTTGGAAAAAAAAATATCAAGCAGAAAAATTACAAGGCAAATTAAACTTGTCTACTAAAAAAGCAAAAAGACACCAGTATAGCTTACAGGTAGTCAATTTTGTACTAGAACTATATAAATATGGTGGTATGAGTTTACGCAGTTGTCGTCATACGTTAGTTTGCTTACATCTTTGTTTTGGTTTACAAGGCAAATTACCAAGTCATAGCAGTATCCGTAATTGGTTATGCAAATGTGGAGCTTATCGTCTTGAACACACAGAAAACCAAAGTAGCGAGTATGTGGTCTATGTGGATGAAAGTATTAGTTTTGGTAGTGAAAAAATACTTTTGCTACTAGGTGTTTCAGTAGATGCTATTCCTAAAAACCGAAGTTTATCTCATAGTGATATGGAAGTTTTGGCAGTAGAAATTGGTAACGAATGGAGAGGCGAACAAATAGCGAAAGAATTAAGTAAAATAGCCTCTGAAACAAAAATAAAATATATTGTTAGTGATGAAGGTACTAACTTAAAAAAGGCTTATAAATCATTGAATTATACCCATATAGAGGATTGTACTCATATTTTAGCTAATCATTTAAAGCGACTTTATCATCAAGATGCTGATTTCAAATTATTTAGTAACCTTGTCGGTCAATTACGACAAAAATGGAATTTAAGTAAAGATAATAGTCAGTATATGCCTCCTTCTATGAGGGTAAAAATGCGTTTTGCAAATATCTTTCCTTGTGTTAATTGGGCAAAAAAAATAGTACAAAATTGGGACAATTTACCCTCATGTGTTCAAGAACAAGTTCTTTTTTTGAAAGAAAAAGAGGAGTTTATAAAAGGACTAATACAGGTAGAAAAAGTATTTAAAATGGTTTGTCAAGAGCTTAAAACTACAGGATTTGGAGTTTTACAAAAGAAAAATATTCTTAATAAATTGCTACTTATTGAGTCTCAAGCAGGAGACAAATTAAACCCAAAAGCAAAAGTTTTTATGGAGAACGCTAAATTATATTTGAATAATTTAGAAAACAAAAGTAAGAGTTTGAAGGAGGAATTTATTCTTTGTAGTTCTGATATTATTGAGAGTTATTTTGGAAAATTTAAAACTAAAATAAATCCCAACAGCAGAAGTGGTTTAACTGAATTTATTTTTACAATAGCTACTTTTGGAAGAGCTTTTTCAATAGAAGAAACTCAAAATGCGTTAGAAAACATAAAATGCAAAGAGTTAAAGTTGAAAAAAATAATGAAAAATGTTGCTTAAATCAAGGTCAAAAAATTAGGGAACTTTTTGACCTTGATTGAACAGCCTAATTCAAACACTAGTCTAATTTAACTCCCCAAAACGTAATATCATCACGCTGGTCAGCATCTTTCTTATGTGCTTCTAGAAAATCAATTAATAAATCTTGTTGTGTTGCCATATTTTTATCTAAAATAGTATTTAGAAATAATTTTAAATTATAACTTCCAATACGTTCAGCTTGTGGCGAATTTTGGTCTGCAAATCCATCAGTAGTAAGGTATAAGGAAGAGCCTATAGGAAGTTGAATAATATTTTCTTCAAAAAGTCGTTTTTCTTCTCGTTGTTTTCCTCCTATCGAACTTCGTGTTGCTCCTATTTCTTGAATTTTTGTATGTGAAGGTTCTGAATACCAAAGAGGACGTTTTGCTCCAGCATAAGCTACTTCGTAAAGAGCCGAAGTACGCCTTTCTATTCTACACAAAATCATATCCATGCCATCCTTATTTATTTTTGAGCTGTTCTTTGATTTTGCATCTTGTTTTAATAGTTTTCGTATTCTCTCATGCATCAATTTCAAAATTTTGGAAGGCTGCATGTGTTTTTCTTGATTGATAAGCTCGTCTAAAAGCATATTGCCAATCATAGACATAAATGCCCCAGGTATTCCGTGTCCAGTACAGTCTACAACAGCAATAAATGTATAACCATTTACTTTTGTAAGCCAATAAAAATCACCACTAACAATATCTTTTGGACTATAAATCAAACAATAATCTGAGAATTGATTCAAAATAGCTTTTTCAGTTGGAGTAAGAACGCCTTGTATGGTTTTGGCATAACGCATACTATCTAAAATATTTTGATTTTTATCTCTGATAAGTTTATACGCATTTGCATTGGCAACAGCAATTGATACATAAGTAGCAAGATTACGCAAAAGAGCTAAATTATCTTCTGTATAAGGATTTTTATCAAAGCTCTGAATGGTCATGACACCAATCGGACGTTCACGAATACGAAGAGGAATAAAAAATGCCGTTTGAGGTATTTCTCCAATAAGTGGACTAATATATTTTTTGTTTTTTTGGAAATATTCTTTCTTTACATCAATGATAAAATATTCTTTGTCTTCTAAAAAAGACTGTACCGAAATGCTTTTTGTATCTTCTGTGGCAGACTCTATATGAAATGGCAAAATCTCATTTTTTTCTATAAAATTATTGTATTCGATGGCTTGCGAACGAGGATTATAAATACCAATTCCGAAACCATCGACAGGCATAATGTGTTCTATACTTTCTTTTATAATGGAAATAAGGGCATTTTCATCCATAGTTGCCGTTATTTTTCGTCCAATTTCAGACAAAATAGAAAGGCGTGAAAATGTTTCTTTGAGTTGAGTGTTTTGTTGAGTAATTTCTTCTTTTTGCTGACTTATCTCTGTGCTTTTTTCTAATATTTCTTTATTTTGATTATCTCTATCTCTTTTTTGAATAAAAACTAAAATAGCAATGACAAGTAAAAGAATTACAACAGTAGCTAGGGAGTAATTCCAATTTTCTTTCCGTTCGATTTCAGACTCATGTAATTTTTTTTGTTCTCTCAAAACTGAAATAATCTGTTCTTGTCTTTCACTCTCAAAGATAGCTTGTAGTCGTTTGGTTTCATTTACATTTTGGTCATTTTTTAAAGAGTCATCTAATATGACATACTTTTCAAAATAACTTGCAGCTAATTCAAATTCAGATTTTTGTTGATAGATATTTGCTAAAAGTCGATATACATTGCCTAGGTTATGCCTCAAACCTATTTGACGAGCTAAATCTAAAGCATTTTTTGCAAAAAACTCACTTCTTTTATAATTTTTATTATCATAATAATACTCTGCTTTTCCAAAATTAATGTAAAACCAAAGGTGTCTATCTTGTAGTTTGTGAGCTATCTGTTCTGCTTTATCAAAATAAAATAAAATTTTCTCTTTAGTTTGATTTGTCTTTATAGAATCGGTTTTTACCAAACTCATTCCTAAATTTATATAATACTGACAGAGAAGCATATTATCCTTTAGTTGAATAGCTATAGGAAGTCCTTTTTTAAAATAAACACTCGCTTCGTTATAATCTTTTAATTCTAAATACACACTTCCAATATTCAAATAACCTGTTGCTATTCCTGTACTATCATTTAATTTTTGCTTCATTGTGATAGCCTGTTTGTGCATCTGAATTGCTTTTTCGTATTTATTATTTTTCTTATAAATCAAAGCCATATTATTTAGCGCACGAGCTACTTGAAGTTTCTTATCATAACGCTGCTGAATACCTATTACAGTCAATAAATTTTCTAAAGCACGTTGATAATTTCCTTGTACGTAATATATACCTGCTAAATTATTAAGTACAAAAGAATATTCTACAGAATCTCCTATCTCTTGATAAACATCAGCAGAAATTTTAAAAAAATGAATCGCAGAATCATAATTGTTTTTATATTGATGATAAAAACCAACCAAGCGTAGAGCTTTTGCTCTTCCTTTGAAATACAGATTTTCTTTTGATTTCTGAATAGCTAATTCTGCCAAATTTTTACTAGAGTCATTTTTATTTTTTATATATACCTCTGAAATTGTTAAAAGTGTATTTATTTTAGTAGTATCTTCTAGTTCTAATTTTTCAGCAGAATTATAAACTAACCAAAGACTATCTAATTCTTTTTTATTTTGTTTGTTATTAGGCACATCAGATTGAGCCATCATTTCGAATGAAATAAAGGTAATATTGAAAACCAATAAAGTAAAAAAATGAATTAGTTTATTCATCTATAATTTATGCTTTCAAGTGTAGTGTTTCCCATTCTACTTCTTGTATAATATCACTATGCAAACTAAGTCCAACAGGACAAGTCATGGCTGCACGATGTAATTTTTCATGTTCTGTAACAGTCAGCAAAAGTGTTTCTGGACAGGTATAAGTAATCTTGATACGTCCAATTCTACGAGGATTATCTACCATTATCTTTTCTATATAGGCTTCTAATCCTTCCAAATTTATTCCTTCTCGTTGTGCCAAAATGCCCATCATTGTCATCTGACAGGAAGCCAACGAACTACACACCAAATCAGTGGGAGAAAAAGCCTCTCCTTTTCCATGATTATCCTTTGGAGCATCGGTAATAATCTGATTTTGAGAGTTGATATGAGTAGCTTGAGTGCGTAAATTGCCTTGATAAATTATTTTTATCATAAAATTAAATTGATTTTGATACCTTGTGTTTTTTTAAGCAAGATGAATGATGTATTTTTATAATTAAAAATAGACAAAAAAGATGACTTTAGCCGAATTTTAGCCTTATTTTTTAACCCATCTCTAATTGCATTTTATTTTGAATACTAATTTCTCTTCTAATTCATTTCCTTCGTTATTTGCTGATTTTCTTTCTCCAGTTTTTATTTCAGATTGGAAAAATGAATTGTTTGAGCAGAAAAATATAAATGTAAAAGTACTACGATTAGATGCAGAACACAAACATATTGGAGGAAATAAGTTATATAAACTATATTATAACTTAGCAGAAGTCCAAAAACAAAACAAAAACAAATTACTCACTTTTGGGGGAGCTTATTCAAATCATTTGCGAGCTACTGCTTTTGCTGCTAAAAAATTAGGTTTAGAAAGCATTGCAATAATTAGAGGAGAAGAGCATCAGAACTTAAATCCTGTTCTTACTTTTTGTAAAGAGCAAAATATGCAACTTCATTATATTTCAAGAAGTGAATATAGAGAAAAAAATAATAGTATTTTTATAGAAAAATTACAAGAACAGTTTGGAGATTTTTTTTTAGTTCCAGAAGGAGGTTCAAATGCTCTTGCTATAAAAGGTACAAGTCATATTCCCAAAATTGCTTTTGATTTGTTGAAAAATAATATTGTTGGTGTCGCTTCGCTAAAACACCAACAATGGCAGAAGAAAGGTTTATTAAATAACAAGATAGATTATTTTGCTTTAGCTATCGGAACAGGAGGAACAGCAGCAGGAGTTTTGAATGGCATACAAGAAATTGAAAATAAGACAAAAACTAAAGTTTTAGCTGTTTCTGCACTAAAAGGAGGTGATTTTTTAAAAGATGATATAGAAAAACTATTAAATGATTTTTATAATGATGACACTACTAAAACAAAAAATACACTAGAAAACCTCATTTTGGAAACTAATTTTCATGAAGGTGGATATGCAAAAAAATCAGAGCAATTGATGAATTTTATTACAGATTTTAATCAGAAAAATGATTTTCAGATTGAGCCTATTTATACAGGGAAAGCCTTTTTTGCAATCTATAATTTAGCTGCAACTAATTTTTTTGAGGAAGGCAGTACAATCGTTTTGATTCATACAGGAGGAGTTTTTTAGTAAAAAATCAATAAGCATAAAAAAAACGCTATAAAACTTTTAGTTTTCATAACGTTTTTAAGTAAATTTGGTAATTATAATAATGATAACGTAAAAAACACACAAAGGTTCGTGTTTATTTTACAATTTCTATTTATTTTTCAAATCTACCCAAAAATTATTTTAGATTTTACATTCGAAATTAGCTTTTTTAGAGATTTTTTAGCAATTTTAGTAGTCTGAATTTTTTAACCTTCCACTAAAAACAATCCTAATCAGATGAATACCAAAGAACAAAAGAACAAAAAAAATAAGGCAAATAATTGGACACTGTTTTTGGATAGAGATGGTGTTCTAAATCGTAAATTAGAAGATGATTATGTAAAAAATTTAGAAGAATTTGATATTCTCAAACATGCAAAAGAAGCCTTAGAAATTCTGACTCAACATTTCGAAACTATTGTAGTTGTAACCAATCAACAAGGAATTGGAAAGCAACTAATGAGTGAAAAAGATTTGGAACTTATTCATAGTTATTTGCTAGAAAAATTACCACAGATTGATAAAGTTTATTTTTGTCCAGACCTTTCCAAGACCAATTCTCCACGCCGAAAACCAGCTATCGGAATGGCTATTGATGCAAAAGAAGATTTTTGTAAGATAAGTTTTAAGCGTTCTGTTATTGTTGGAGATAGCATTTCTGATATGCAGTTTGGTAGAAATGCAGGAATGAAAACGTGTTTTATCAATGAAAAAAATAGCTTTGAGCGTGTAAAAAACAAAGCTTTGATTGATTTTGAAACTACTTCACTCATTGAAGCTGTTCCCTATTTGATTCATCTTACAAAATAAAACACGTTTTTTTTGAAAAACTTCTATTTCAAGAGGTAATCATAACCAAAATAAAGAGGATAATTCCTAACAAAAACCCTCCACTCACTCCAAAAAGAATGAACTTAATATAAAAACTATTTCGCTCATCTCTTCTGATTAATTCTTTTTCGAATTCCTCATCATTCATATCCAAATTATTCATGATAGCATTTTTTAGTTGGTTTAATTCAAACACTAAAGTATTTGGTACATTTGACTCACTCTAAAGAGTAAGCTACAAATATGCTACATTTTAAAAGTGTTGTGAATAGATTTAGTTTTATTTTTCTTTAAAATCTGAATACGAATACTTTCTTGATTCTTTTTCAATATAATCCAAAACCCAACTAATCTCTTCATCGCTCAAGTGATTATAATTTGGCATCATTTGTCCATACTCATTATAAAGGCGAGCTGCATATTCATTGTCTCCTGTAATAGTTTTTTCAGGATATTTAATAAAATTGATAGTAGCAGCACGACTTCCCCAACGAGATTCTGAACCTTTCAAAGCAGGTCCTACTACTTTTTTATGAATAGCGTGGCATTGCTTACAATCATTTTCAAAAATCTGTTTTCCTCTTACTAAATCCATTGCTTGACAACATTCTTTGTAATCATCTAAAACAGGTTTGCTTTTGTAATGATTTTCTAAGGCTTGTTCAAATTTTTTGGCTGAAAAATCTTTGCGTGTAATAATTGGATTCCTATTGAAAGGAATAGCTGTAAGTATAGGATTAGAAATTGTTTGTACAGTTCTTATTTCTTGTTCAAATTCTTTCATTCTGTCAGCTACTTTTTTATCTGTTGTTTCTACTACTTTTATGGTTTCTCTGATTTTACTTTTGATAGCTAAATCAATTTCTCCTGTGTAAAGCTGTTTGTTTTTTTCTGTAACTGCTTTCAAAATTATATCTACTCCTTTTGGTAGATAAATGACATTTTCATTGCCTTGTTTTCCATAAAAATGACCTTTTTCGTTTCGGCTTAAATCAATAATGGTTTTTTCATTTGGAAAAATTAAAAATACTCTTCCTGCTTCTTTGAGTTCTAAACCTTTCACTTTTACCTCAAAAGCTACTGGAATTTGATTTTCAAGTTTCATCAACATATCAATATTTGTCCAACCCAGTCTATTCAAATCAAAAGAATAATTCAAACGCTCTGAAAAACGTTTTTCATTTTCTAGTTTGTCGACTACTTCAGTTTGTAATTCTTCTCTTTTTTTATCCCACTTGTCAAAGTCTTTTTCAAATTTTGACCAAGCCTTTTCTTTATTCTTAAAAAGTTTGTCAATATATTTTCTTAAAGCTCGGTTTACTTTGTCTTTTGGTTTTACTTTGGTTGCTTTTTCGGCTGCAAACTCTTCAAAAATATATGCTCTACATTTTTTATTTTTGATAAGATATTCGGCTGCTAATTTATCTGATTCCCATAAATTTTTATCTAAGTTTTTGAGATAAATTGCTATCAAATCATTTCCACAACATTCATTCATCACTTTCAAACGTTTTTCAAATTCGTAAGTAGAAATAAAAGTTCCTTGAAATTTCTTGTCTGAAAGTCCTTCTAAAATGTATTTTGAAATTCCACAAATTTTCTCTTTCTCTCTTGCTATTGAATCATAGTTCACATCATCTTGTACAAAACGAAATATACTTTGTGATTGATTTTTTTGATTAGGATTCTTTTTATTCTGCTCTAAAAAACTACTAGAATTTTCTTCATTTAAATCATCATAAATAACACGAATACTATCGCCTAAATAATAAGTTTCTAATGTTCTGATTTCATCAGCAGGAATAATAATAGTTCGCTTTCCATTTTTCTCAAAGCTACCTTCATTCTTAGGAAAAAAATCAAGTCTTTCTAATGGAATTTCTGTAAGCCAGTTTTCCAACTCCTTTTCTTTTTTCCATTGAACAGGCGCATCTTCGCTTACTTGTATTCCTTCATAAACCGACATATCGCCTATCTTTTGCTTTGTCGGAACTTCTGCATGAATCGGTTTTGAAATATTTATCTTTCCATTTTTATTCGATTTGGCTGTAAACTCAAACATTCCACCACTTTGCAAAATTTGTCCATCTTGTGTTTGTGTAGTGAGTTTGTTTTCCAGCATTTCAGAAAGTGATAAAGCTTCTTTGAGATTGAGCGTAAGTTTTCCTTTTAATGGATTTCCACTTTCATCTGTAAAAGTCCCTGCTTCAATGGCAAGTAAAGTTCCAGACTTTCCAAAAATGACGGTATCTTTTTCTGTATCAATGACAAACTCTTGTGGAGGAGGCGAATCAAAAAGATGTGGAAAATTATAAGCCAGTTCTTCGGCTGACATATTTGCAATTCTATCATTTTGAGTATTTTCAGAATCTGAACATGAAGTAAAGCAAAATGCAAAGACAACAATAAAAATAAAAAGTAATTTTTTCATGGCTTGAAAGTAAGTTGATAATATAAAATCTACCTTCAAAATACATTTTTTCTTGAAAAGTAACTTATTTCTCTAAAACAAAAATGCCGTCTGAATCATAAATCTATCATTTGATTTTATTTGATTATTAGCTAAATTTTGCTTCAAAGGTGTATGATAATTTATACCCAACATAAAACGTCCTGTATAAATTTGTGTTCCTACAACAGCATTAAATAAATTTCCACCTGTATCAAAAACAGTCTTATTTTCTCTTATATCTTGTTGGCTATGTTCATAATATGTTCCTAAAGTTGGCATAAAACCAAATTTTCCTATTTGTTTGACATAAAAAAGAGTTGCATTGCTACTTACACGATTTCCAAAACGATAATCTTCGCTGTTTTCTGTATTGATTTTATAAGAAATATCAGCCGTCAGACCAGCTTTTTTGTAGCGAATTGTATATTGAGAAGTCAAAAGAAAATCGGTACTTCCTGTTCCAAGCTGAAAATTTGCATTAGCAACCTGTAAAACATCTTCTTCGCTATAATCTGATTTTCCAGTTGGTAGTTTTACTCCACCTCCTACAAAAAAACTATGTTCAAATTTTTGTGAAATTGTGTCATTTGTCGTATTCCAAATTTCATATTGAGCAAGTACAGAAGCATCAGCCATTCCACTAATCGATTTTGTTATTTTATTCTCGTCTTGAAAATTCCATTGATAAGGCAAAAAAGCTAAAATTTGTAATTTTGGATGGGGATAAAATCTAGCCCAAATTTCGGCAGTATAAAAACGCTCTTGTGTTTCGAAGAGTGAAGAGTAATTGCTATTTCCTCCTAGATGAGAGTCAAAAGAAGTACTACGATAACGCAAACCGACAAAGTTTTTTTGAAATTGTGGCATCACTCCCAAATAATAGCTTCCAGCTCCACAACCACATAAATCACAGGCTTTTGAAGGAATAGAAAGGAATAAAAATGAAGTTGTAAAAAGTAAAAAAGCGATTAAATTTTTCATAGTTATAGCTTAGTAAAAATCCTCAACGACGGTCTTGACCTCGTTGACGGTTGGTAAAAATTAAAATTCAGATAAAATAGGGTTATTCAAAAAATCTTCATCAGTAAGTGTTTTTAAGAAGGCAATAATGGCTTCTTTTTCTTCTTGATTAAGTTCAATTTTGAGTTTTGCTTTCAGACTTTCATCTAAAGTTTCAGAATCTTGTATGCCATCTGTATAATGGTCTAAAACGGCTTCCAAATTTCTAAATCTTCCGTCGTGCATATACGGACGAGTAACTTCTACATTTCTCAAACTAGGAACTTTAAACTTGAATTTGTCTTCCTCATTTTGTGTAATTCGGTGTCTTCCAGTATCATTTGGATTTCCGACTTTCAAACCATTATTTCTATAACTTTGGTCTGTGAAAAGTGTCTTAGAATGGCAGTTTGAACAATTTTGTTCGAATAATTCTAATCCTTCTAATTCTTGTGTTGTTAATTTATTTTCTTTTGTACTTTCATTTCTGACATGTTTATCGTAACGAGAATTAGCTGAAATACACATGAGTTGAAACTGTGATAAAGCCTTCAAAAAACGGTCAGTTGTAATTTCTTTTGTACCGAAAGCCTTTTCAAAGAGCAATGGATAATCTGTTTTTGGAGATTGTAAACCTTCTGTATCTCTTAGTTTTTGTAAGACATTGGGCAGCGTTTCGCCCATTTCGTTGTCGGCTTCTATGGGAGCAATAGCAAACAAGTCTAAATGAAAAACTCCTCCATCCCAAAAGAAATTTTTAGACCAAGCTAGATTTTGAATAGGCAATGAATTTCTAAGAGTCAGTTGATCATCAATTCCATGACTTAGGTCGTGTCCATGTTGTGTAAATCCTGATGTTTGAGCATGGCACGAACCACAACTTATATTTCCATCTCTTGACAACATTCCTGTATAAAATAATTTTCTACCGAGTTCGAAACCTTCAACAGTTACAGGATTTTCTTTTAAATCATAAACAGGTGTTGGAAAATTAGAAGGAGTTTTAAATTCAATTTTTTCTTTGGGATTTGCATCCTCCTTTTGACAAGAGAAAAATAGAATTGAAATAGTGAAAACAAGAAGAGTTTTATATAAAAAATACTTTTTCATAATTGGTTGAGTGTATTTAAACCTATAAGATTTTGAAAACCTTATAGGTTTGAAGTTAAAATTTACTAGTGTCCGTCATTATGAACATGATGATATTCAAATGCTTTCATATAGTTTTCAGAAACTTTCAATGAAAAAGGATTTACCATTACTACAGGATATTCTTTTAAACTAACTTGTGTAGTTCCTTCAAGAGTTTTCAAAATATCTACTACAAGATGAATTGAAGGCATAGTTTCTTCTCTTGCTTGTGCTACATCAGTTCCTAAAGAAAGTGTAACTGTTCTAATATTACTAAGAGTTGAATTATGTCCAAAACCCCCAATGTGGTAATAGAACTTTCCATTAGGATTGTTTTCAGTTGGTTCAATAGCTGTTGATGTTCCTTCCATTTTGAAGAAGATATAACCTGAGTTCCAAGACCAATACATTTCTTTTCCTGCACCTTCTACGCCTATGTCCAAAACTCCTGTGCGCTCTGAAGGGTCTTTGGTATTACGAAGACTATCTACACCAACTGTAAAAGTAACTTCATTATAGTTTCCTTCTGGAATATTAGAAAGTTGTATTTTTTGTGTAGCTACATCATGTTCTTTTATCAAAAAGTATGATTCTTCTTGTGGAACTACATATTCACTTCCACTTTCAGACTTCAAAACAATATTACTGATATAATACTGTAACATATCTACTTTAAAAGTTTCGCCTGCTGCATTGGTGTAGTTTTCTCCTAAAGTAAAATCATCTTGACCAGCAACATTATCAAATTTGATTTCGACCATTCCTTTTTTGTTTGGATCAATCTCTGGATCTGTGTCAGAGTCTTTTTTACAAGAAGATAAAGCAGTAGAAAAGGCTATAAAAAAAGCTAAAAAGGCAATTTTTGAGAAATTAAAATTAGTATTCATTTTTGTTGTTTTTATATATAAAATAATAAATAAAAGAGAATAGATTAGAGGGCGATTTTGGAACAAAAATTTTGTCAAAATCGATAAAATAATTTGCTATTGATAAAGACAACAGCAAGTGTCATTAAAGAAATAGAATTGAGAAATAATGGAAATTAGATTGCCATATAGTTTAATTCTGATTAATAATTTTAATTAGAATTAAATTTTGACAAACAAAATATCGAAATTTGTAGGTCAAAGGCTCGTCTTTGATATGTGAGGTTATGTATTTTGTTTTACATAAAATCACAATACAGTTAAAGGCAAACCTTTAACCTACAAAATTCATAAAATAACAATAAGTGAAATTATTAAACGACTGGAGGACGGAAAATTCCGTATACATTTGAAGAAGAATCAAAACCCTGATAAAATCCATTTGGGATAGGATTTTCAAATACAATTAGTTGATTATCAAGAATAAATGAACTTAGTTTTTCTATAAAAAGAAGGTCTAATGTGTATTTTATAGACGAAACAGGAGCATTATCTTGTTGATTTTCGGCTTCTGCAAGTTGTTTTTTGAGCTGACATGAACCTGCACAGCGAAGACCAAACTGTTCTGCAAATTTGTTTGCTCGTTTGAGCTCTGCTAATTTTTCTAACTTTTTATCTTCTTGTTCTTTATTCTCACACAGATTTTGAGCAATATACTCTCTGTTCATTTCGAAAGACAAAACAATCCAAAGTTTTTGGAAAGGTTGTATCAAGATAATGACTATCATGAGAGTGGAGAATATGGAAAGAATTTTTGTCAAGAAAATAGATTGACTTTGTGAGTAAAATTTGAGCAAGGAGCAAAAGATAGACTCTTTTTATTTTTTACAAAGGTAATACAAAAAGAATATAAAAACAAAAGGAAATTTTTCAAAAAATTCTAAGGGATTTCAAAGTTTCTTAGGGTTTAGAATTTAATACACAAATTCGCCTATAAATTTCTCGCCTTTCAGTTTTTGGTTATCAATGGTTACAAAATCTTGAAAAATTTGTAAGAAATCTTTGGTTACTTTTCCTTTATAAAAATCTTGATATTGAGAAAAATCTATAAATTTCCCGAAAACACGAATTTTGACTTTATCCCCATTCATTTCTTTTATTTCCCAATTTCCATCAGCCAAAATTTCGCTCTTTGAATTTTCTTCTTCTGAATTTTCTGTTTTATACATCACAAAAGTTCCATCCGAACGCAAAATAAAAGATTTATCAATTTGATAATAATCATGTTCTTGGTAATTCAGTCTTCTATCTAATACATTTTCTAAAGGCGTATTTTTAGCTTTATTTTTTAATTCTGTGATTTGATTTTCGGTTTCTTTGGTTTGAATTATAACTGAACGCATATTATTTTTGAAAAGTATCTCACTTACAACTAGGTCTTTATATTTTGTTCCTTCATAGACTTCTTTTACTTCCAAAACGAAATTACTACTTTCTATAGATTCTCCTAAATCAATATATTTATCTTCCATTTTGTCTTCTAATTCAAATTCTTTCATATTATTTTCTGTACCAAAACTAAATTTTTTGATTCTTGCATTGGCTTTATAATGTTCTTCCGAACGCTGATAACCATTCCAAATTCTGATAGAAGATATTTTTTGAGGCGTATCAAAATTAAAATTAAGTGTTGACCCTACCCTAGAATTTACATCTCCTTCTGCCCATGCAATATCTGTTCTTGCATCAAACAAATGTGTAGTGTTATAGGCAAAAGTAGGCTCTAAGGTAGAAGAAGCTGTTATTTTTCCATTTACAAGAATATTAGGGTAAAAAAGGATATTTAATGTTTTCTTAGTAGGAAATTGATAACCTATAATCTTTATGTCTTTAATTCCGACACTTTTGTTTTTATCAAAAGTAGTAGTTTGTGCCACTTGATTTTCTAGTTTTTTGATTGTCATATCAGATGTTTTGGTAATTCTTATATAGACAGCATCTGCATATTCTTTAATTAGCATTGGTTTTGTAGCATCAAATTCGCCTTTCTTTTTTCCGTTTATATAAATAGTTACAGTTTCTATTTGTGCTAAGTTTTCTCCCTCTGGTTGTTCTATTTTTAAGGTTTGAATATAAAGGTTATAGACATTAAACATAATTCCTTCATCAGGTGCTGCTCCTAACATCGTTTGCCAACTTGTAGAAGGGTCGTTATCAAAAATATTATATACATTATACTTCTGCTGTGTAATTTTTGTAGAAGTCGCATAAAAACTGTTTATAATTACTGTAGTATCTCGCATTGAGTTATCGTCAGTAACTTTAGTTTCTACTAGTTCAATATTTCCAGTAGATTCTGTACTGTCTTTCTTTTCATTATTACATGAAAAAAGGCTAAAACTAAAAGCCAAAAATAGAACTAAAAGTATTTTGAAATGAGTTTGTGAGTAGATTTTCATAAGTGTTAGATAGATAAATTTGGAAATAAATTTTGTATTTGAAAAATAATTAAATATTTGATAAATCTGTCTGATACCTTTTAACTTCCTAGCACAAAACATTATTGATTCAATTTATACATAATATCACTTCTCAAAACATATTTTTTGCCTTCCAAAACTTCGCTTCCTTCGTGGTAGAGTTTGTGTAAGAAAATAAGTGCCATTCCTTCTTGAGGAATAATTCTGTGTTTCAAAAATGTAGTTTCTCCTCCTTGGTAGCCATCATTTAGGTAAATCATAAAGGTAAAATAACTCGCTTCAGATTCATTTCTGATAAAATTTCCGTCTTGGTGTCCTTTAAATTTGTGTCCTTTTTCGTATTTGTAAAATCTAAAAAGTTCATTTACTCCAACTACTTCACTATTTCCAATTTTGGGAACAAAAAAATCCTTTCCTCTTTCAAAAATTAAATCAGCTAATTCTTGATTATTATAAAATGCCCTTGCATTATTTCTAATTTCTGAAACTACTTTTCCTGTATCTAATTTTGCAGCTTCATAGCCTAAACTTTCACTCAAATCAATATACTTTTTACATTCTTGAGACGTAAAGAAATTCTTTATAGTTATGATTCTATTGCTTAGTAAGTGAATTGCTTTCATAAACTTGGCTGTTCAAATTTTACATAATTTAGTAGAAAGTAAACAAGATAAATCAATACTTTCAAATTATTCCAATAAAAGAATAAAAAAAATGTTATTTTAGCAGAACTTTCCTATTACTAAAAACAGTTTCTCAAAAAATAATTGTGCAAAACGAGTTATGGCAGACACAAATAACAATAAATCTCCTATCGCACCTATACAAATTCGCAAACAATCTTTCAAACAAGTTACTTTTGGAGGTTATCGCAAAGAAGATGTAAGTGAGTATCTTTCTGATGTTGCTGAAAATATGAGTTCAGTTTCTCATCGCAACGAAGAACTGGAAAGACAAGTAGGTTATTTGCATACTGAACTTGCCAAACTTAAAGAAATTGAGCGCACACTTTTAGAATCGCTCTCACAAGCTCAGGAAGCAAGCCGTTTGAACTGGGAACAAGCTCAAAAAAGAGCTGATTTATTGATTTTAGAAGGGAAAATGCAAGCCGACGCACTTCTACAAAATGCCAAATCAAATGCAAAAAGTATTCTTTTAAGTACGCAACAACTTGCCGACCAAACGCTTACAGAAATGAAACGAGAGATAAAGCTCTTGAATTATGCGTATGAATATAGCGCACAGCAAAAGGCACAGATGATGCAAGAGTTACAAAGTTTTATGGAAACAGCTCTTTCAAAAATTGAACGTTTGTCTAAACTAGATGTTGAGCATACTTCTGAACAGGCTTTAGAACGTGCTGAAAGAATGCACCAACATCACAGTCAGATTATTAGAGAACAGTTAAAGCAACTTGAAGGAGGAAATTATCAAGAATTATATAGTCAAAGTGATTCTGCTTATTCAGATTATTCTTCGTCTACAAGTTATGACAAAGAAACTCCTCGCAAGGTTGTCCCAGAAATTCGCCAAGAAGTAAAATATGAAGCAGAGCAAAAAACAAGAGAAGAACAAGAAAAAATAAAGCAAGATTTAAAACAAGCTCAATTACAACAAGAAAAAATTAGAAGAGAAATAGAACAACAAGACCAGCAAGAAAGACAAGAATTTGTTCAAAGAATAAGACAACAAGAGCAAGAAGAAAAACAAAAAGTAGAGCAGCAAAAACAACAAGAAAAAACAGAATCAACATCTCAATCTTCTACTAGCCCTAGTTCTAGAGGAGTTATTTTTGATTTGAGTGATTTATAAAATGTATGACAGACTTCCTAGTCTGTCGAAATGAAATTATTTTTCACACAGACTAGGAAGTCTGTGATACTTTAATAGTCTATGAATCCATTTGCAAAATTTTGGTTAGGTGTTCGTTTGTATGGTAAGGCATTGGCTTTTACTCGTAAGCATAACTTATGGAAATATTATTTTTTACCTGCACTTTTGAATGTGATTGTTTTTGTTTCGGTTGGAATTGTAGGATATTTTTTTGCAGGCAGTACAGTAGAATGGTTAGAAGGACTTTTTAGATTAGATAATCCTGTAACTTGGTGGCAAACAACGCTTTCTTATATT
Organism: Bernardetia sp. MNP-M8; assembly: GCF_037126285.1. Classification (NCBI taxonomy): domain Bacteria; kingdom Pseudomonadati; phylum Bacteroidota; class Cytophagia; order Cytophagales; family Bernardetiaceae; genus Bernardetia; species Bernardetia sp. MNP-M8. Next base: position 1,608,345 of record NZ_CP147012.1, on the reverse strand, counting down.
GTTGCATTTCTTGTTTATATAATAGTATTTCTGATTTATTTCAAATCATACAAATACTTGATGTTGATTTTACTTTCGCCAGCTCTTTCGATTGTGGCTGCAAAGGTTCAAGAAATTTTACATCCAGAGCGACCAAACGAAGACTTTCATTTCCCTCAATTTCTACACGACCTTAAACGTGGTCTTATAATCAATCTTACCAATCTAGCCATTGAGTTAGCTATTACGATTCCTCTTATTTTGATAGGACTTTTTTTCTCTCCTGCTTCTCCATTTACTACCGTTCTGATTATTTTGGTAGAATCTTATTTTGTAGGTTTTGGAATGATAGATTTGAGAAATGAGTTTATGAAATTGGGTGTTCAAGAAAGTAGAGCAACTGTCAAAAAACATCGTCCTTTTGCTGTTGGAGTAGGTATAACTATGTATTTTATGATTTTGATTCCTTTGTTAGGAATTTTGTTTGCTCCTATTTGGGCTTGTGTTTCGGCAGGTTTGGGAATTTATGAATTAGAAGAAGAACAAATATAGTTTTTAAAAAAAAGCTCCTTTAAAGCTATTTTAGGCTATTTTCCTAATGTTAGGAAAAATGACAAAATGAAAAATGCAAGATACAAAACGACTTTCTAGGCTGACAGCAATTTTACTTCAATTACAAACCAAACGAGTTTCGAATGCCTCAGAATTAGCAGAAAAATTTTCAGTCAGTAAAAGAACCATTTATAGAGATATAAAAGCCTTAGAACAAGCTGGTGTTCCTATTTGCACAGAAGAAGGAAAAGGTTATTCGTTAGTAGAAGGTTATACAATTCCTCCTGTTATGTTTACAGAAAGTGAAGCAAATGCCCTTATTACAGCACAACGATTAATTTTGCAAAATAAAGACTCTTCTTTCATCAAAGAATATACAGAAGCTATAAATAAGGTAAAATCAGTCTTGAAAAATCATACAAAAGACAAAGCTAATTTACTTTCTGATAGAATTCAGTTTCGTTATAACCTTGAAAATGACAAAACAAGCAATTATTTATCTACTCTACAACTTGCCATAACAAATAATTTCCTTTGTAAAATTGAATATTCCACTTTAGAAACACATACGATAACACAGCGAAAAATAGAACCTTTTGCATTATACAGCACACAAGAAAACTGGTTATTGATTGCCTTTTGTAGATTGAGAAATGAATTTAGAGCTTTCAGACTAGATAAAATTCAAAAATTAGAAGTTCTGAATCAAAGCTTTGACTCTCATGACATGACACTTCAAGAGTATTTTGAAGAATGTAAAAGAAAATATTTAGAATCTTTGCTAAGCCCTGATAAGCCCTTGACATAAGGCTGTCACTTGCTCCTACTAAATTTGTATTCAATCAAATCAAAATTATTTACCTTTTAATTTAAGTAAAATGAATACACAAAAAATCGAAGAATTAAATATCATTGGCATTTCTGTCCGTACAACCAATGAAAATGAGCAAGCAGCAAAAGATATTCCTGCACTTTGGGAAAAATTTATGTCAGAATCTATTACAGAAAAAATTCCTAATAAAATTTCAAATGAAGTTTATTGTATTTATACTGAATATGAATCTGACCATACAAAACCATATACAACCATTTTGGGCTGTAAAGTCAAAAGTTTAGAAGAAGTACCTACTGGAATGATTGGAAAAACAATTGAAGAAACAGAATATGAAAAATTTACGACTAAAGGAAACCTTCAACAAGACATTGTTTATAACAAATGGTTAGAGATTTGGAATAAGAACTTAAACAGAAAATTTACAAGTGACTTTGAAATCTATGGAGAAAAAGCAATGAATCCTAAAGATGCAGAAGTAGATATTTTTATTGCTGTTGAAAATTGATTTTTACACAAAAATGTATTTTTAAAGCTGTTTCAGGCTATTTTCTTAGCATTAGGAAAAATGAATATTATAAGTACAACAAATTTCCCAGTCTGCGTATTTCAAACAGACTAGGAAGTCTGTTATACAAATGAAAAGTGCCTTTAAAGCTGTTTCAGGCTATTTTCCTACCGTCAGGAAAAATGAAGGAAGAAAGTAAAGCATAAGCATAACTGGTTCAAGCGTCGACGCTTGAACCAGTTTATTTATTTTTAATTAAAAATCTAATAAATCTAAGTGATAACGTTTGATAATTTTCTTCAAAATTTCGCCATAAATTGGAGAAGTTGCATAGCCTACGCCTCCATATTTTGTAGAACCAATTTTGTCTGCCCAATCTTCATAATTTTTTCCTTTCGTAAATAAAGGAGAATAACGTTTGTTGGTACTAAGAAAAACAGAGTGTGAACGAAACGAATGCCAAGGCGAATTGTATTCTGCAAAATGGTCTTTCACAATACACTTATAAAGCGTTTTTCCATTTTTTACTACTCGTTTAGAACTCACAATTATACTTTTATTAGCTTGCATTTCTAAAGCTGTATAATATTCTGTTGTTGTGGTCAGACTACTCTTTTGAGCTTTGTCTTTTATGCCAAAATAATTATTATCTACAATTCGCTGCCCATAAGCTGTTTCTAATGCAGATTGAGCCAATTTTATCGATGCAGGAACATGAAATTTTGCTTGTTCCATGAGCGATGTTTCAATTTTATTCAAATCTGTATTATCTGTAAAATAATTATAGACATGTTTCTGAGCATTTACATTATTTAAAACCAAATCAATAAAAAGCTGCGTAATTTCTTTATTCAAATTCAATAATTCATCATCAGGCAATTTATCCAAACGAGAGGCTTTATTTTCTATCAAGTATTTAGTAATTAAAAGCTGCTTTTGCACCAAAAAATTATCTCTTTGTTCTTGATGTGTTTGTGGTGTTTCGTTTTGTGATTCTTCTAAATGTGTCATGATATATGAAAGAACATCATTGATTGGCTGTGATGCTGGCATAGAAGTAGGAATTACACTACTTTTATTTGGCATCTGTACAAGCATATTATCAATTTGTGTCGTGTTGCTGTTCTGTGGAATCCACCATTGAAGTCCGATAATCATTACTAAAATTGCAATGATTACCATCAGCCAACGGTCTGTAATTTCTATTTTGAAATCAACTGTTTTTTTCCAGTATGGAATTTCAAAAAAGACAGGCTGTGAAAGAAGTTTCTTTCCTTCGTTTAGAGTTTGGAATGCGTCGTCGAGTATTATTAGTTGCTTCATCATGGTATTTATTTATTGGATAAAGTTTTTAAATTTATCCGAGGTAATAAGTAGAAATAGGTCAATAAAAACAGAATTATTTGTTTGATAGAATAGTAATTTTTGTTAGTGTAATTATGCTCAACTGCTAACAAAAGGAAGACAATTTTGAAAAGGATTTTCACAAAGACTCTTCAAAGTTTTTAAGTTTCTATAAAATAAAGTATAAAAAACTAATAATATTAGCAATTTTGAAATAAAACTCTTCTTTTTGACAAATAATTCCCAAAAAGATAACAGATTGACAATAATAATTTCTAACTTGCCAAATGTTTAGTAAAAGAAGAAGAAAAATATAACTTTTTTATTTTTCTCTCTAATAAATCAAACGTTTTTTGCTTGAATTGCTAATATTATAAGCAAATATACAAGTTGATTCGATAAACACCAAACTTTTTGCTAAAAATTTTATCAAAATATTTTTTATTTTTTTACACCTCACATAGTTTATGTTCTTCTCTTCTAACTTACGACATCTTCGTCGTGTACATAATTTAACTCAAGAAGCCTTAGCAAACCACTTAGGAGTGTCTTTAAAGAAGATTGGCTCATACGAAGAGGAAAGAGCAACTCCAAAATTAGAGCCTTTATTAGAAATTGCTAATTTTTTTAGTGTTACATTGGAGCAGTTTATTAATCAAGATTTATCGATAGAACCTGAAAGTAAAAATGCCCCTGAATTACCAGAATTGAAAAAATATGCAGCTGCTGAAAGATTGCGTGTTTTGAGTATTACACAAGACCGAAACGAAAATGAATATATTGAACTTGTTCGTTCGGATTCGGAAGAAGATTATATAAAAGGATATTCAGATATTGATTTTGTAGCAGGTTTGCCAAAGTGCCAATTGCCAGCTTTACCTCTCAATCATACCTATAGAGCCTTTGAAATTTCGGATTCACTTTTAGCTGCGCCAACAAATAGCATTGTAGTAGGTGCTTTTGTGGCTGATTGGAATGAATTAAAAGATAATGAACCGTGTATTATTGTTTCTGAAAATACAGGAATTATTTTTCGAAAAATCAAAAATCAGATTACTCAAAACGATACACTTCTTTTAGAAGATACAAATGGACAGTTTTCCTCTTATTCTGTTTTGGTAGAAGATATTGAAGAAATTTGGCGTTTTGCTGCGTTTATAAGTCTAGATTTTCCAGAAGTTCCGACACAAGTAAATCAATTACGACAAACGCTACAAACACTACAAAGTGCTTTAGAAATTTTGGAAAGTAACAAAAAAGAAAGCTCAACTAATTAATTTATGTTTCTTAACTATTTGGAATGGCTAATATGTTTGCCTCTATTTGCTTGCTATCTTTATAAAGGAGTTCGCCTCCAATTTCATTTACTCCAAAGAGAGTATAATTTAACTCCTCAAAAAATTGATAAAAATCAGCATAACTTTTCCCTCCCCTTTCTTTAGCGTAATGATTATCATATTCGAATACAATAGAAGGACGAAAACGATTAATACTTTCTTTTAAACCTACCAAAACTTGATATTCGAATCCTTCTACATCTATTTTTATAAAATCAAGTCTTTCAATCTTCATTTCCTTCAATAAATCATCTCCTCTTCTAACTTGTATTTCTGTATTTCCATTTTCAGAAAGCGATGCTGTACCTTGGTTTTCATCTTCTGGGTTAATATTCATAGTAGAACTTCCTGAAAAATCAGAAAGTGCATAAGGTAAAACTTCTATTTGAGTTGCTCTATTCAAAGCTACATTTTTTTCTAAACGTTCTCTTAGGTGATTGACAGGTTCGAAGGCAATTACTTTTCCTCTATGTGTCGTTTTTTGCGCCATTCTCAAACTCTGAATGCCAATATTTGCACCAATATCCAAACATATATTTTCTTCTTTTACCTGACTTTGGATAAGACGAGCTAATTCCGTTTCATATTCTGCCATCGAAAAAACAGACCATTCTACATAACTTTTTGTATCAATATGAAGTAGGATATTTTCATTTTGCATCCACGAAATTCCTTCAAAAGAGAGGGCATTTTTTTTATTTTGTCTGGACATATAACGAGCCAAACGGTATTTGCCAGATAAAGACCAACCTCTTGAAATGATAATTCGTATTTTTTCCCAACGTGTCATTTTGTAATGCTTTATGAATGTTTGAAGAGTAGAGCTAAAAAACAAGTATTTCTATATTTTATCAAAAGTAATACATAATTATTGAAATTAATAGCTGCAAAAAAATGAAGTTGATTTCATTTTACAGATAACGAAGATTCAATAATAGGCAAGAATCTCATAAAAAATCTAAACTTCAATTTTAATTTTGTCGTATATAACCTTTATATGACAAATACACATCGTTTAGAAAAAGAATTGCATTCAGAGTTTTTAAAGCAAGGAAGAATAGACCCCATTACAGGCGAACAAATTGAAGAAGGACATACAATTGTTATTTGTGCTGCTTGTAAGTCAGCTTTTTTTATAGAAAGTTGGGAATATTTGGGAGAAATACATTGTAATCAAGCCGAAACACTTACTGATATTCCCAAACCTAAAAAGCTATTTTTAGAAGCCAAACCATTAGAATATTTACCTTTTTTGTTTAGAAAAGGAGTTTATTTTGCAAAAACTGGTTCAGATGGAACTTTAGAAATGTTGAAACTAATGATATATACTTCCTCCTCATTATTAGGATTAGGAATTTTTACGGTGTTGATTGGATATTTTATCTCTGTAATATTAGCTGGGCTCGTTTGTTTCGGATTAGTAATTTTGATTGCAACTAAAATGAATGACAAACAAGAAGAAGCAAAGTATGGAATCTCCTCTAATCCTAAAAAAGATATTTATATAGCAATAGATTCAAGGAATCAATCTTTACAAATAAAGCAAAACAAAAAACGACAATCTTTACCTTTTAAAAAAACTAGGCAAATAGAATATTCTTTGGTTTATATGCAACCTAATTATATTCTTACTCTAGAAATTACTCCTATTTCTATGAGAGAAAAAAAAATAAAATATCATACCAGTATCAATAATGATGAGATAATAAAATGGAGTGAATTCTTAGAAGAACTACCTTACAATTTGAAAGTATTACAGATTACAAACTAAAGAATAATTTAACCACTAAATCAAAAAAATGAACTACCCACATCGTTTAGAAAAAGAATTGCATTCAGAGTTTTTAAAACAAGGAAGAATAGACCCAATCACAGGAGAGCTAATAGAAGAAGGACATACAATTGTTATTTGTGCAGCTTGTAAATCAGCTTTTTTTATAGAAAGTTGGGAATATTTGGGAGAAATACATTGTAATCAAGCCGAAACACTTACTGATATTCCCAAACCTAAAAAGTTATTTTTAGAAGCCAAACCATTGGAGTATTTGCCTTTTTTATTTAAGAAAGGAAACCAAGATGTCGATAATACTATTCATTCTCTTTCAGAAAATGCCATTACAGGAATACTAGTATTAATTTTTATGACTCTATTAACTTTTCTTGCAATTCTTGTTGGTAGCCTAACAAGTCCTTTAGTAGCTCTTATGTTTGTTATTGGGCTAATAGGAGCAACAGCTTATTATCTTAATAAAAAAAAATCTACAACATTTTTGAATAGAAAAATTAATCCAAATAGAGCTACTCATATTGCTCTTGACATGAAAAAACAAGGAATAACTATAAAGAAAAAAACAGATAAAAGAACTTTTAATTTTGATGATATAAAAGAGATTAATTACTTCATAGAATATGTTGCTCATACAGGAAGAGGCGATTATAATATGTGTGCTTTGTCTCTGCAATTTGTTTCATTCAAAAACAAAACAAAAAATAGAACTAAGACAACTACCTACTATACACTTTTAGATGTAAATGAAATACCCTATTGGAGTGAGTTTTTAGAACAATTACCCTATAGTTTGAAAGTATTGAATATTAAGTAGCCTTTTAAATTTCTGATAAACTCAACTTATGAAACGATTATTTTATCTCATATCAGCTCTACTTTTCTGTCTTGGAATTGTGTTTTATAAACAAACTCCTACTTACAATCCCTTTGATGATGTATTTGATATTGATACAAATCAACTTTCAGAATGTGATACGATGATTGGAAGTTGTGGAGATATTTATTTTAAGATAAAAAATAACAAACGTCTAAAATTTTACTATACACTATCTTGGGAAGACATGAATAATGTAGTTGCAAAGGGTTTTGTTTATGCAGAAGATACTATTCTTATTACACAAAAATATAATTATTATAACATCCCAGATTCTATAAAAAATCTACCTATTGATATAAACGAATTTAATAAAGCCCTAAATGAATTTGATTATTGCTTTTTGAATAGAAATAGAGAAGAATATAATGATGAAATTACTATTATTCATAAGACAAATCTTGACACAGTTACAATGTCATTAGGTTGGCACGAATTAGAAAATGATTCTACAAAACTTGTTCGTACAATTAGATATTTTAAAAGTAAACCAAGAATTATTCGTAATGCTAATGGAGGTTTCATAGATTAAAACAAAAAACTTAATTCTATGATTCTAGTTAGCAATTATTTAAACTTAAAATTAATTTTGCTCAAAATGAAATTACTTCATATCCCTTTACTTTTTCTTCTTCTACTATTTTCTACCTTATCTTTTGCTCAAAAAACTGATTCTTACTCAGAATACGACCCGAAAATTTATGAAATTATAAAAAATATTTCTACTCAAAATGTAGAAAAAGATGTTAAAAAATTAGCTGAATTTGGCACTCGTCATACACTTTCAGATACCGTTTCAGAAACTCGTGGAATTGGCGCAGCTAGAAGGTGGATAAAAGCAGAATTTGATAAAATTTCGGCAGAGTGCAATGGCTGTTTAGAAGTTTCATATCAAAGAAATTTACTTAAAAAAGGAGCAAACGAACGTATTGTAAATGATGTTTGGATTGTAAATGTAGTGGCTGTTTTGAGAGGAACAGAAAACCCGAATAGTTATGCAATTATGTCTGGCGATATTGATTCTCGTGCTTCTGATGTAACTAATTATACGATTGATGCACCAGGGGCAAATGATAATGCCACAGGAATTGCAGGTATTTTGGAAGCTGCTAGAGTTTTATCAAAGTACCATGTAGAAGGAAAATCTAAATTCAAAAATAGTATTGCTTTTGCTGCTCTTTCAGGTGAAGAACAAGGACTTTTTGGAGGACAATTTATGGCAAAACAAGCCAAAAAAGACGGTTGGGATATTATTGGAGTAATAAACAATGATATGATTGGAAATATTGAAGGTGTTGATGGAGTAATAGATAACCGTAGTTTTCGTATTTTTTCAGAACCAACTCCTACCACAGAAACTGAACAGGAAAGAAACCGAAGACGTTATTATGGAGGAGAAATAGATGGTATTTCCCGTCAGCTTGCTCGTTATATTCATTCAACAACACAAAAATATATGCCTGAAATGAATCCGACAATGATTTATCGTTTGGATAGATTTGGAAGAGGAGGACATCACAGACCTTTTAATGATGAAGGTTTTGCAGGTGTTCGCATAATGGAAAGTCACGAAAATTACAATCGTCAGCATCAAGATATTAGAGAAGAAGATGGAATAAAATATGGCGATGTTGTGGAAGGAGTAAATTTTGATTATTTGGCAAAGCTAACTTCTGTCAATACAATTGTACTTGCAAACTTAGGTTGGTCACCATTAGCACCCCAAAATGTGAAAATTGGTGGTGCAGTTCAGCCTTCTACTAAACTTTCTTGGGAAAAACCAAAACAAGAAAAATCAACTATTATTGGCTATAAAATTTATTGGAGAGAAACAACAGCTCCTCAATGGCAATATGCTCGTTTTGTACCAAAAGAATTTTACCAAAATGATATAGAAAATACAGAAGAACAAATTACCTTTGTGCTTGAAAATATTGTTATAGACAATTATCTTTTTGGAGTAGCTACTGTTGATGAAAACGGACACGAAAGTATCGTAAGTTTTCCAAGAGAAGTAATTCGATAAAAATTACGGATTAAAGGTTACGAAACTGTACTTTACTTTTTTTTATTTGAAATTCAAGTTGCAACACAATATTGATATTTTTTTGTTTGAATATTACAAATTATATAACGTTGCTCTGCAACTAAAAAGCACTTTTAAAAAAAGTAGGGTACAGTAAGGCTACGAAATACAGATAATAATCAAAAAATATTTAATTCAAATTTAACTGGCTACTGGTAACTATTTACTAGTAACTGAACAAACTGGTTACTGATTACTATGCCGTTGTTGGTGTCCTCACCAACGACATAAAATTAAAAAAATGGATATAGAAGACTACAACGACGCAGAATTAGACACTAAATATTTAGGCAAACTAACAACAAACTTTATCAAAATTGCAGATAATTTGAAAGAAGCAGCCTATCAAATCAAAAAAAGAGGTTTTTCAAACTATCCTGTTTTTCCAATTTGTAAAGCAAAGCAACCTATCGGACAAGTTTTGTTTTCAAAAAATGAAATGCCTGAATTAGAATGGGACTATTACGCTTCTTTTTTAGAAGAGTTTGAACAAAGAAATGTTTTAGACAAAGAGGGAAGCGACCGTTTTAAGGCTGCTTACAAAAATCCTGATGAGTTTTGCTGCCTTTTTGTGATTGATGAAGGTTTTACAAGATTTGTATTTGTTCCTTATCCAGAGGAGGAATAAAGAGGAATAAAATAAATCAGAAAAATACAAAACGTCATTTTATTGAAAAATAGAATGACGTTTTTTTCTTTTAAGAATTTTAGGGAAGTAAAGCTATAAAGAATAAAAGTTTTTTTTTGTCACTTGAACAGGGTTTTGACCCTGTTTATAAAAACGTGAATTTTTATATTTTAATTGCCTTTCTATTAATCTGTAAAAGAACTATCAGACCAATAACAAAGAAAATGGTAAGTGCAAAAATACCATTTCGCATAGATTCTGAATAATCTTCAATGAGCGCAAAAACCCCCATTCCGATAGAAGTAGAAAGACGGTCAGCAACATTGAAAAAGCTAAAATACGAAGCTGTATCAGGCGTATCTTTTGGTAAAAGTTTGGAATACGTAGAACGAGAAAGCGACTGAATTCCTCCCATTACCAAGCCTACCAAAATAGCCAAAGCATAAAAATGTTCTGCTGTTTGGACAAAATAAGCCAAAATACAAATCAGAATCCAAAGAACAATCAATACTGTAAGCGAAAAAATATTTCCTTTTTTGTCGGATACTTTAGCAAAAAGATATGCCCCTAAAATTGCTACTACTTGAATAATCAAGATGATAGCGATTAGGTTTGCCGTTTCAAGATGTAATTCTTTTTCTCCAAAAAGTGATGCCATAAACATAACTGTCTGGACTCCCATGTTAAAGAAGAAAAACGAAATCAAGAATTTCAAAAGTGAAGGTAGTTTTTGAGCTTCTTTCCAAACCATATTCAATTCTTCAAATCCTTTCTTAAACCAATTTACTTTTACAGGATTTGAAGGAGGATTATCTTTTAAGAAATAAAACGGAATTTGAGCAAACACAATCCACCAAATACCCACCGAAAGGAAAGACCAACGAGAACCTTCAGCAGCATCAGCAAAACCAAAAAACTCAGGTTTTAGAGTCATTCCAATATTAATAATTTGTAGTAAAACACTTCCAATATAACCCATAGCAAAACCCTTAGCACTTACAGAGTCATACTTGTTTTCTGTAGCTATTTCAGGCAAAAAAGCATTATAAAAAATCATCCCTCCTGCATAACCAATACTGGCGACACTTGCACAGATAATTCCCAGTTCTACATTTGTTCCATCAAAAAAGAACAAACACAAACATGCTCCTGCGCCCAAATACGTAAAAAATTGCATAAAGCGTTTTTTCGTTCCTCCATAATCTGCCATCGCAGAAAGAGGAGGCGAAATAGCTGCAATTATGAGATATGAAAGCGCAATAGCATACGAATACAAAACTGTATTTTCGATAGTCATTCCGAAAAAATCCACTTTTTCACTTCCAAAAGCAGCTCTTGTGGCTTGATTGAAGAAAATAGGGAAAATTGTAGTTGTGATAACTAAGTTATAAACAGAGTTTGCCCAGTCGTAAGTAGCCCACGCATTGATTATACGAGGATTATTTTTAGGCATTGGAGGATTTTTTCTCATAGTTGTATTTGTTTTAACCGTCAACGAAACATAAAGCCGTCGTTGAGGTATTTTCATAATTAATCACTAATAATTAATCACTAATAATTGAAGAGCTTCATCTTCTTTTTCCCTCATCAATTTTTTATCTTCTGTTGAATGGTCGTCATTTCCTGTCAAGTGTAAAAGCCCATGAACCATAACCCGATGAATCTCTTGCTGAAAAGTAGTTTTGAGTTCTGCTGAATTTTCTTTTACTCGCTCTACACTAATAAAAATATCGGCTTCCAAAACTTGTTCTTGCTCTGAATTATCAAATGTAATAATATCAGTATAAGTGTCATGATTCAAATATTCCATATTAATTTTATGTAAATATTCATCATCACAAAAAATATAATTGATTGAAGAGACTACAAAACCTTCTTTATGGGCAATTTTTTGAATCCAATCACTTGTTTTTTCTTCATTTTCTAATTCAAAATCAATTTCTTCACTAAAAAAATTGATAGGTAATTCTTTTTCTTCCATAATCCTGTGTTGCTTATGAAGACAGGGTTAAAACCCTGTTCAATTGATAATTATGAGTTGGTGAGGACACCAACAACGGCAAATTATTGTCGCTCGTGGGGACACAAGCAACGGTAAAGTTAATAGCTAATTTAGAAGTAGTTAGTAAATGTAGCCACAAAGTTTTAGTTATACAACTTGGTACATAACATCCGAACGCAAAACATACTTTGTTCCTTGTGGAACTGGTGTTCCCTCGTGTTTTATTTCGTGAACAAAACAAAGTGCTGTTCCTGCTTTTGGCTGAATTTCTATTTTTTGAATTGTATGATTTTCTTCATTTTTATAATCAAAAACAGTTTGTCCTCCCTCAAAATCATCACTCAAATAAATCATAAATGTAATTCTGCTTTCTAGTTCTTTTCTATCTTTCTCTAACTTTACTCTTCCATCAATATGCTTTTTGAAACGCTGATTAGATTCATATTTATAGAAACGAAATCTAGAATTTAGTCCAATAACTTCACTTTTTTTGGATTCTTCTTTTACTATTTCATTGATAAAATTAGGACAAAACTCTTTCAATTTTTGCCAATAGTTTTTAGCTAGTTTTTCGTCTTCATAAATTAAACGCTCATTATTTCTGATGTTCTTCATCATTTTTGCACCACTTTTCAGGCTTACAGTTGCTTCATCGTAGGATTTATTCTCACTAAAAATAATGAGATTTTGGCATTCTTCTTCAGATAAGAAATTTTCTATTGTCCAAATTTGGGGGCTATGTTGTATTTTTTTCATTATAATTTTTCTATTTGTTTGATTTCTCCTTTTTCAAATTCGTTTCCACATTCTTTACATTTATAATTTTGTGTTTGACGACCAATTCCTAAAAAAGCCCAAATAATAGCCCACCATCCTTTTATGGAAGTGAAATTTTCATAGTGTTCAGTAGATTCACAAACAGGACATTTGATAAACATATCTTTTGCCTTTTGTTCTTCTTCTAGTTTTTGCAAAACTTTTTTTACTTGCTCAGTATCAGCCGAATTTACTTTTGCTTTTATTCCTCCAAGGGCAACATCATAGGTAATATTCATTCCTCCAATGTTTTCATCAAATAAATAACAATCAATGCCTTCATTTTCTAATCTTGATTTGAATAAATGTGCTTCGGTAGGTGTTGAAAAAACTTTGACAGTAAGTAAAGACATATAAGTAGAGATTGAGAATAAAATAAGACCTAAAATATATCTCAAAAATAAGATATAAAAACGAAAAATTATATTTTCTGAAAAAAAAGATTAAATCTATATGAAGTGATTTTTTATCAGAAAGTATATAAATGATAGTAGGATAATTTTTTTATAAAAAAATAAGTCTTACATTTGTAATGTGTAATTTATGTGTAAGTAAATTGCAATTTATATTCATAATTTATTAACTGCAAGTTTATATTTGTGCCATGAAAAAAACAATTTTTATAGCAAAACTCTTTTTGCTATCCCTCTTCTTGTCTGTAAATGCTTTTGGGCAAGACCTTACTATTTCTCCTGAGAATATAGCTGATGAGGTTTGGGTAGATGAACTGAGAAATGGGATTACTGGCTCTGCTGTTTTCCGTAGTGCTCAAGAAGGTCATCTAATAAAAAAATATCCTAATAAAGCTGGATTTGTTAGAACAGGTGGACTTACAGGAATAAATGGTAGGCAAATATCTCTTGGTTCATATTCATCAACTCAAATTCCTTTTGCTATGTCAGAGTTTTTTGTAGCAGGTTATGATGAAAATGAAAATCCTACTTGGATATCTAGAGTAGGGTGTCCTAATGCACACGTACAAGCTTGGGGAGTCGTAAATACAGAAAATAATTTGACAGTAGCTATTTTACAGGCTTGGTACTCATCTACTCAAAATATCACTTTTAGTTTAGATCAACCCTCTAGAAGTTACACAGCAGAAGGTTTTAACCGTTTAGGCACAAATCTATACGAAGCTAATGCAATAGTAGCTTACAACAATAGTCCAAGCGTAATAGGTACTAGAGTGAGTTGGTTTAAGGCACTACCAATGGGGGTTGAAGCTAGACAAATAGTTACTGATAAAAAAGGTAACTTATATGTAAGTGGGCTAATTCATTGGAGTGCTGTTAATTCAGTTACATTTGGAAATACAATCCATTACCCAATTAATCAGGATGGAAGTCCAGAAGGGTTTGTTGTTAAAATTAATCCCAATAGAGGGTACGACTGGAGCAGAGTGATTAATACCTCAAGGGGAAACTCTTTATCTTTAGGGCTAGCCCAAAGAGGAGAGTATATATATTCGACAATTGGATATAATTTATTGGACAATGAAAATAGTTTAACAATCTCTTTGGGTAACAATAACCTCTTATCATTAAATGTATCTAATTCAAACTTGAGCATAGACAAACAGGGCTTAGTATTGCTTAAGTTTAATATTTTTGATGGTAATTTAGAGTGGCTAAGAAGCATGTATGGTGGCATATGGCTTAATACTGACAGGACTACTAACAATCTTGATGTTAGTAGCGAACGAATATATATGTCTTTAGATTATAAGAAGTACAAGAATGACTTCCCTTGTGAAATAAACTTTGGTATAAATTCATTAGGAGTTTTAGGTAGTTCCTATACCTTGGAAACGATTAGCAACTCAGATAATAATGCTGGAATATTAAGCTATAAAATGAATGGAGATTTGCTTTGGGGACTCAATATAGAAGGAGAAAACGAGGTAATAAATGATATCGTAGCTGATGATAAAAATAATGTATACGCTACAATAACATATGAATCTGAAGGTAAAATAAACAGTACACCGTTTGCTACGAATGTTTTAGGTAATTATGGAAATGTAGTTTGTAAAGTCAATAAGTGTGGATTACCATTTTGGACGAAGACTGTTAATGATGATGGATTTACAGGAGCTCCAACGATGCAAATGAACTGTAATATAGAATATTATGATAATAATAGAATATATGTTTCTGGTATTGTTCCTTTCATTGGGCACAGTAATAATTTACATGACAAGGTTCTTCGCCTAAAAAACACCCCAGAAACATCATGTGTAGGTTTAGAGCTTGTTGGAGATGTAGATAGCAGTTTGAACCCTACCAACTGGCAATGGTACAAAGACGACTGCGCTACTCCAATAGCAGGAGCTAATCTTTCGTCTTATACTGCTAATCAAGAAGGAAATTATCATGCTACTGTAACTGTAACAATAAATGGAATTCCTCAAGAACAGAGTTCTAATGCAGTATGGGTCAATATGACACCAGAATATGCAGACTTTAAGATTGAAGGAGAAACTAGAGTTTGTTTGAATACTTACCAGTATTCTATCAGCAATATACAAAATGATGTTACTTACGAATGGAAGCTAGATGGAGTAGTTGTTCAGACAGGTTCTGCTCCATTTTCTAAAACTTGGACAGCTACTGACGCAGGTATTCGTACGATTAGCATTACAGCCACTACAAATGGTGAATGTATTTTCACTAAGAGCTTAGAAGTAGAAGTTTTTGACCCTGCTCCTCCTCTAAATATGTCTCCTGATGTTGCCATTTGTGAAGGAGATAATCAAACTTCTGTTTCGATATCAGCTCGTACTTTTGGATACGACCTTTCTGGTTATAGCTGGAGTCCTACAATTGGTCTTGTTAGTCCTACTATAAGTGGTACAGGAGTTATTCTAAACCAACTACCAAACGGAACAACCACTTATACTGTTACAGCTACTATGGCAAATGGCTGTACCAACACAGGAACTGTATCTATAACGAAAGGCTCAAGCGTAGCTTTAGATATTCCAGAAGAAAGTATTTGTGTAAATGCAGCTACTCCTCTTATCTTATCAGGAGGTTTACCTTTGGGAGGTGTGTATAGTGGTGGACAAGGAGTTTATTTTGATGGAACAAACTATATATTTGATCCGAGTGGTTTACAATCTGGCGATTATGAAATTACTTACACAAATGATTGTGGTAGTGCTACTGACATCATAGAAGTAAAAAGTGGACGTAAAGATTATAATCTACAAATAATGGCTTGTGCTGGTTCTAACCAAGCTGAGGTTTTCCTTACTCCAAGTTTGTCTAATGGAGATGAATTAGAATTATTAGGACAGACTTACACTTCTGGTGGTTACTGGAACATCTCGTCAAGTATAGGTACAAGTGTTACAGCAACTATTACAAATAATACTACTGCCACTACTTGTGGAGGAACTTATATTAATAATAGTCTAAATACTGTAACAGTTACAGTTGTAGAAGCTCCAGCTAAAGACTTATATTATAAAGATCATCCTTTCGATTTTGGTCAGCAGCCTAGTGGTGGTGGATGGAATAGTCCTTCTATCAGTGTAACTCGTACTGCTCCACCTGTTGGTTATGATTTGGTTGCTCCTTTGTATCCTAGTTTAGGGTTCGATATAAATACTCAACCTCAAAAGTTTATTAAATTTTATTATAGTGATGGTAATGCTTCTAATTTTGCTACAGTTGAAGCAGTAGTAGATGCACATCCAGGTACTTTAGTAGGTGGAGTGCTAAATTATATATATTTAAGAGTATATAATAAATGTGGAGCTTTTGGAGAAGGACTTCAATTTGATGTTTCATTCTCACAATCTGTTACTGCTCTTAACCCTGGTGGTTGGACTTCATATCTACCTACTGGTTTAATAGCTAGTATTCCAAGAGACTTACCTAGTGGAGGAGAATTGATTATTGCTATTCCAGTAGATGCAGGTATTATAGGAATAGGTGGGGGTGGACACACGTGTAGTTATGCTCAACTTTTTGATTGTATAAATCCAAGTGACTTATCCTGTCAAGAAACATCAGGATTTGGACATCTTCCTCTTGCTAACATTTCTGGTTCTAATAATAAGACATGGAGAAATTTGAATTTTATTTCTGCTATACAAGGAGATGGTACAGTTACTATCAAAAATGATGATTTGGTGGGCAAGATGGTACGAGTAAAATATGACTTTGATCCTCATACTCCTGGCAAAGCCCATTATTTAGAATATAATAGTTTGCAAATCTCACTACCTCCAGGTTTGTTATCTAGATGGAGTGCAAATAATTATTTGAGCAATAATGTTGATTTCATAAATGGAAGCAGCTCTCTTGTCAGACTTACTGAACAACGTAATGGTTGGATGGAGTTTTGGTTAGATGCAGGAGAAAGCTATACGTTAGGTCTATCTTTTGGTATTCCACCTTCAAATAATCTTAGTTTGCAAGACCCTGTTTATGTTTTCCATGTATCACAACATAATGAAGGAGTACCAACAGGAGGAGTAAGTTATAACTTAATGATAGATTTTGTTGATGTAGCACCAGTTGTTCCTAGCAACTTGCAAGCTCAAGCAATATCTTCTAGTAAAATCGAACTTACTTGGTTAGATAATTCTGATAATGAACAAGTATTTGTTTTGGAGCGTCGTATATTGGGAAGTTCGACTTATGAAATAGTAGCTAACATCAATGAAAACGAAATTACCTATACAGATGAAGGATTAGATTCTTACACTACTTATCAATATCGTTTGAAAGCTATGTCTTCTACAGGTTTAGTTTCAGATTATATATATGCAGAAGCTACAACACATATATCATCAGATATTCAGATTAGTGGAACTATCAGAAATCATGTTGATAATGCTCCAGTTGGAGAAGTAGTAGTAGAATTATTAGATGCAAATAATACTGTAATTAGTCAGATAACTACTATATCAGATGGAGTTTACAGTTTTAATGTACTGCCAAACACTATTTATAAAGTACGTCCGAGTAAAGATATTAATCCACACAATGGAGTTGATAATGCTGATTTGCAAGCAATTGGAGGTGGAGGTGCATCAGCAGGAGGTACACCAACATTCAACAATACTCCTTATTTATTCCTAGCAGCAGATGTAAATGGAGATTGTAGAGTTAATCTTGGAGATAGAATGATGTTGAGAAATTTTGTTCTAGGAAACATAAGTAGTATAACAGCTCCTTCGTGGAAATTTGTTTCTTCAGATTATGATCTGAGTTTGATATATACTAATTATAGTAACAATCTTCCTTGTTTTGAAAATACTAGAGTATATAATTCAATAACTGCAAGTTACATCAATCAAGATTTTGTAGGAGTCAAGACAGGAGATATAACAGGTGATGTAGATCCTTTGCAAAAAGTACAAATAAAAGAAGAAGTGAATGAAACTACATTTAAGGCTTCTCCAAATCCATTTACTACTTCTACTACTATACATTTCAGTTCTGAGGTTGCAGAAAACTACACAATGGTAGTTCGCAATTCTTTAGGACAAGAGATTAAACGTATAGAAGGAGTTACTAAAAAAGGAAATAACAAAGTAGAAATAAATATGCTTGGTTACTCTTCTGGATTATACTATGTAGAATATATTTCTTCTGATAGAAGAGAAAATATTAAAATTGTATTGGCTAGATAAAGCGAATTAAAAAAAGCTAATTTATTAACTGGAGTTACGCAGCTATTTTTTGTTTTGTCTAATTAGGTTTAAATTAGCAAAAAAAACGTTATGAACAACTATTTAGGCAATTTGTATAGTAGCTATTTATTAGCTAGTAGTGGTCAGATTACTTGTACAGGTTTATCGTCTATTTTAGATAATGAAATTAGTCATGACGAGTTTACTCGTTTTTTAAATGATTCTATCGGCTCTCATGAGCTTTGGTTAAAGGTAAAACCTACTGTTCGTTCTTTGTCCACTTGTCATTCAGACGGTGTTCTGATTTTAGATGACCACATTGAAGAAAAACAGTATATGCAAGAAAACGCTTTGATTAGCTGGCATTATGATCATAGTTTAAAACGTAGTGTAAAAGGGATTAATCAGCTAAGTGTCTTATTTGAATGTGGTGGTTTTTCTATTCCAGTAGGATTTGATTTTGTTCACAAAACAGAATATTATGAAAATAAAGGCGTAGTAAAAAGAAGAAGTCCAGAGAATAAAAATTCTAAGTTTCGTAAGTTGGTAAGTCAAGCGATGTATAATCAAATCAACTTTGAGTTTGTATTAGCCGATTCTTGGTTTTGTTCTGCTGAAAATATGAAGTGGGTAAAACAGACCCACAAAAAGAATTTCATATTTGCTATCAAAAAAAATAGAAAAGTAGCTTTAAGCCTAGCAGAGAAGCAAAAAGGTCATTATCAAGCCTTATCTGAACTCATTATAGAAGATAAGACTACCCAAACGGTGTATCTAAAAGGAGTAGATTTTCCACTCTCTTTAGTGAAACAAGTCTTTAAAAACAAAGATGAAAGTGAAGGTTGTTTATATCTAGTATGTAGTAAAGAAGGGCTTGATTTTTCTCAAATCACTACAATCTACAAAAGAAGGTGGAAAGTAGAGGAGCATCATCGTTCTATAAAATCTAATTTGAATTATGCAAAATCTCCTGCTCATAAAGCTAACACACAACAAAATCATTGTATTATGTGCTTATTTGCGTTTTATGAATGGGAATGTATTGCTAAAACCATCAAAACAAATCAAACAGCTCTAAAACAAAAAATTTATATCAAGGCTATAAAAGTAGCTTTTGACAATGTGCAAAAACTCAAACAAAAATATATTCCTGCGTAACTACAGTTATTAAAAAGCCTTATGTCTATAATTTAGATGTAAGGCTTTTTCAATCTTTTTTAATAACTTGAAAAGCTATAATTTAAACTCACAAAAAACTTTTTACTTTGGAAAATAACGAGGAATTAATAAAAAAACTGACTAACTTTCAGAATCAACTTGCGCCTAGTGTTTGGATTCCTATGGATGCTGAGCCTATTTATAAAGATGCAATTTTGGGAGCAATAGATGTACAATATGAAGGCGAAAATGGCTTTGCTGCCATTGTGATTTTTGATAGAAAGGGAAAAATACTTCACACATTTGCAAAGAAATATGAAGCAACTATTCCTTATATTCCTAGTTTTTTTGCATTTAGAGAAGGAGATATTATTATCAAATTAGTCAATGAGGCTGAAAAGGAACTTGATATAAATATTGATATTTTGCTTATAGATGGACACGGAATTGCACACCCAAGAAAATTTGGCTTGGCTTCTTATGTTGGTTTGGTTCTGGAAAAAATGTCTGTTGGAGTAGCTAAAGATACTTTAGTACAATATGATGGAACTTTGTCTAAAGAAAAAGGAAGTAGTTTGCCTATTTATTTAGAAGAAGACATAATTAATCAAAATGAAATTGTTGGCTATGCGTATCGAAGCCGAGAAAATGTAAAACCAATTTTTGTAAGTGCAGGACACAAATTATCTAGCGTTCAGGCATTACAGATTACTAAAGAGCTAACAGGAGAATATAGGCAATTAGATGTTTTGAGAGAAGCTGACCGTTTGGCTAGAGAAGCAGCTAAGCAAGATGAAGAATTGAAAGAAAGTAAATTATAAAACACAAAAAATCCTTATCCAACTTTTATAGTGAATAAGGATTTTTGATTTTAAAGAGAAAATATAATTTCTAATAATAAATCACTTCACAACGTGGGTGATCCTCTTTAAAATCATCTACTTTTCCTTTAGAAATTTTGGTATTATAACAACGCAAAATTTCTAATTTTCTCATATTTTCCAAACCTTTAAGGTTACGCAATTTTGTCGTATTACAAGATAGTTCAGTAAGTTCTTTTAAAGGTTCTAAACATTTTACAGTTCTGATTTGCGTTCCTGCACAGTTTAGGCGTTTGAGTTTTTTGAATGCTCCCATTGGCTCAAGACTTTCTACTGGAGTGTTTTCAAAAACTAATTGCTCCAAATCTTTAAGTGTTGTAATTGGCTCAAGATTCGAAACGGGTGTTTCAGAAAAACGCAAAATACGAAGCGTTTTGACATCCTTAATAGGAGATAGATTACTCACACTAGTACGAACAAAGCTAAGTTCACGCAAACGAACACACATTTGTAAAGGTTGCAAATCACGAATATCACTTATTCCATCAAGATTAATTGATTCTAAATAAATCATGGCGTGTAATTGTTCTTTGTTGGGTTGTGTCTCTATTTTTACGTGTTTTTTAAGAGCTGTTTTCCAACTTTCTGAAAGTCCTGTCCACCAATTATTCAATGTAACTGTCTTATATATCACGACAGTAGAAGGATTTTTACTCAGAAAAGCAGCTACTAATTCATCTTTCAAAGCAGCTCCATCAGCATAAATAAATTCTAAGTTAGTTAGATTTTGAAGCGTAGAAATATCACTTACAGCAGTATTTTCAATATCTAATTTTTTTAATCTTGCCAAACTTTGAAGTGGCGAAACATCTGAAATTTTGGTATTATTTGCTTCCAAAACTTCCAAAGCAATCAAGTCACGAAGTGCTGTGATATCGCTTACTCCTGTTCTACTGATATTAATTTCTTTCAAACTCTCAAAAATACGAAGTGGCTCAACTGTTTTGACAGATTGTCCTCTTGCATCAATTTTTGTGATTCTTGAAAGTGTTGCTAATTCTTCTTTTGTTGGATTTGAGGGTGTTAGTTTACTTGCTGTTTTGAAAACTTCTTTCCAATCGAAAGATAAATTTTTCCACCAATTTTGCAGAGCTTCCGATTCATAGACTACCAAAACATTTGATTTAGTTTGAGTCAATTCTTGTGCTTGTCCTAATTTTACGCCTGTATTATCACAATAGACACGTTCCAATGCTGCAATAGAAATGAGAGGTTTCAAACTTGTAATTTTAGTATTATTTGCATACAACAAACGTAATTTTTCTAATTTAGAAAGTGGTTCTAAACTGCTTATGTTTGTATTAGAAATATCTAAACGTTCTAGTTCTTTTGTTTCAGAAAGTGCTGCAATTGAAGTAAGAGGAGTAAAAGAGGCTTCCAAGAATTGTAAAGTAGAAACATTTTTGACTGGATCAAGATTGGCTACTTTTGTTTTTGAAATTCTAAGTTCTTTCAAAGAACTTCCATCTACCATTCCAAGAGCTTCTAAAGAATTTACACCAGTAATAGAAAGATCCAAACGCTCCAAATTAGTTAGATATTCAAGTGTTTTTATTTCGTTTACCTTTGTATTTGATACATTCAATTCTCTCAAATTGGTTGCATAAGTAAGAGCTAAAAGGTCTTGTATTGGTGTATTAGAAGCATCTAAGACTTCCAAATTTGTAATGCTACGAAGTGGAAAAAGATTTGAAACCTGTGTATTTGCACATTTAAACGTTTTGAGTTTCATAAGACGGCTAATAGGCTGAATATCTTTTACAGTTGGATTATTACTAATATCCAAAACTTCCATTCCTACAATAGAATGAAGCTGACTATTAGAAATTGAATCACCAACAGGAATAGTTACGTATTCACTAAAAACAGCTAACCATTCAGCAGGCAAATCGTTCCACCAGCTACGCAAAACTTCTGTCTCATTAGCTTGACTTGTATAGATACTAATGATTTTTAAATCTTGACTTTCAACATCATAACTCATATCTATATAACGAGGAAGGTTATTTTTTACCTTTTCATTTTTAAAATTTGTTCCTTCTAAAGCACGGTTTGTAGTGGCAGTAAAAAAGATTGTTCCATCAGGAGCAACTCTATGAGCAATGCTATTTACAGTATATTTAAAAGTTGCATTTTTATAAAAAAAGTCAATATCTTTCAAATAAGATTGTACATTTTTGTTCATCCATAAATCACGTTTATCTATCAAATCATCTTCAACCTGAACATTTTTATCCTTAAAAATTTTCTGAAAACTTTGATTGACAATTGTTTCTTTATCACGAACAGAAGACTCTTCTTCGCCTAATGTATTATACATGAACTGCATAAAAGAAACCAAAGAACGTACACGGTCTTCATATTCTTTTAACTTTTCAGGCTCAATTTGTTCGCCTTGAGTTTTTTTGTCTTTGTCATTTTTGCCTGTGTTTTTAGTTGTTTGAGCAAAAAGAGTAGTAGTAGTAAATGCCAATAAAAGGCATAAGAGATAAGAACGGAAATTAATTACCATTAGAATAAATATAATTTAACAAAACATCTTTATTATCAGGAGTTAAGCGAGCTAAATTTGAAATTAGCCAACCATTGTTGTATCCTCCACGATTGAAACGAGAAACTTCAAGATACCAATTATCTATTTGAAAAAAGTGAAATTTTACATTTGTAACCGTTTTGAATTGTAGTGCATTACGAGCCACTTCATATAAAAATAGTGTTACATAATCTGTTTTATGATTTACCTCAACATAATTTTTGACTTCTTTGAGTTCTTGAGGTTCATCAAATATCTTTCTTAGATTCATAAATTCTAGTTCATGACTAAGTGGGTGCAAAAACTTATTTGGGTCTTGAATATCTTTTCCCATTATTTTAGCAAAAGGCGAAAAGTAAACATTACTGATTACCCATTTTGAGCCAACTCTTTCTTCTTGGAGTTTCATAAAAAGAGTCAAGTCTTGTTCTCTACCTTCATAAACAAAACGAGTAGTTACTTCTGCAAACCAGTTTCCACCATGAAACTCTAAAAATGTTGGATTGCTTGAGTTAGTAACCTGATTGACAAAATCATCTTTTACAGATTGAGGAACAGCTTTATTTTGTCCATCAAAAAGTATATTTATATAGTCTTTTCTATCTGAGTTATTTCTAAATTCTTTACTACTAGGATCAAACTTATTTCCTAATTTATCTTCCTCATGATTAAAACGTCTAAAAAACTGATTCATTTGCTTGGTGGCAGCATACAGATCAGATTCATCACCCAAATAATTACCTATTTGTGCAGAAACAGAAAAAGGCAAAAGGAAAACCAATGCCAAAAGAAAAGTTGAAAAAATACGTTTTAATACAATCATAAATTACGAATTACGAATTACCAATTAAATACATTAGCATAGCTAATCAAGAATTTCAGTAATTCAATTACAAATTGAAATAAAAAATAGCTTGTGTAAAAAATAAATTACGAATTACAAATCAAAAATTACAGGACTTCCGTAATTAATAATTCGTAATTCGTAATTGAATTTGTCTAGTTTCTCTTTGTTTCGCTTACACGAACATCACCTAAAAGAACATCCCAAAAGCCGATTTCACGACCTGCAATAATAGTTTTTTTACGTTCTACATAAACTGTAATATCTTTCTTAGTTACATCAGAATATTGAACCAAACCATCGGCAGATTTACCTGTAAAACGTTGGAAGATAGTAATTACACCTACATAACGTCCGTCTGGTTGTTTTTCTAAGTCAGAAATATACTGAATATTAAACCAATCGATTTCTACTTGATCGTAATTAAGAGCCATCAAACGGTCAAAATATTTACGAACACCATAATAACGAATTGCTTTAGAGTTTACAGAAGAAACTCCCATTTCTGCGCCATCAGAAAATAATTCCATTGCACGGTCAATGACACGCATAGCTTCCGAATACTGAGTAGATTTGTTTCCGATAAGAGAAATATAACGACTTAAATCTTTTACTTTTTCTAAAGCAAGAGAGTCAATCGCACGTTTACGAGTAGGACTAAGGTCTGCATTTGTTTGAGCAGAAGCAGAAGAATCTACTGCCATGAAAGCAAAAACAAATAAAAATGAGAAGAGAAGTTTATTAATATTTTTCATTGTATTAAAAATAATGAGTGAAATTCAAATAATGGATTTAAAAGTTTAAAAAATGACATTGTAACTGAAAATGCAGTTACTCATTGAATGATAATAACTAGATAATGAAGTCTAATAATAACTTAGAAATCAAAAAACTGTGCCAAAAATCAAAACTCAGTTGTGGCTGATAATTATATCAACCACAATTTATTCAATAGTTGTTGTTAGCTTTTTAGCTAATCAACAAGTATTAATTACTAAGTTCTAAAAGTTTGATTTTGCCGTTTTCATCTGTGCCAATGCTCACTACTTTGTGATTCATTTTCTTTTGGTCTTTGATGAAGTTAAGGTATTTTTCAGCAGTTGTTGGCTCGTCATAATCTTTTTCTCCTCCTTCTTCTGCAATGATAATCAAAACAGGAGCTTGTGGAGAAGCAAATAATTTAAGTGCATTTTGGATAGAAGAGTTTGCTGCATTTGCATCACTTGCATTAGCAATTTCTGAGAAGAAGTCTTTGATAGTTTTACTTTTCTTGTTTGCTTCAGCTTCAGCTTCTTTCTGACGCTTCTCTTCTTCTTCTCTAATGCGCTGCTCTCTTACACTTTGCTCTGCTTGAGCGATAAGGTCTTTTACAGTTGCATCATCAATATTCATTTTCTTGATAGCATCAATTCTTTTCTGACGCTCTTCAGCAGACATAGAAGTATCGTTTAAAAGTGCCTGTAAGTCTTTTGTTGCTTTTTCAATTTTTGCTTTTTTCTCAGCTGCAGCTTGTTCTGCTGCAATTTTCTGTTTGTTTTTACAACTTGTAGTAGTTAGAGTAGTTCCCATTCCTAAAAGAATAATTAAATAAAAATTTAAACGGAAATACCATTTGCGAATTGACTTGTTCTTTTGCATAACAAAAAATAGGGTTTGGATTAAATGAAGTATAAAACTTCGGTTAAATAAAAGTTGATTGATTAAAAAGTTGTCTGAAATGAAAAATTCCTTTCAAAAAGTTAAATATACTAAATTCTGAGAGAAGTATATTTTAATAATTCTTGAAAGTACATTTTAAGAGAGTTTATTTAATTGATAATTTTTAGCTAAAAATGACGTTTTTGTGTAATTATATCAATAAAATTGGGTAGTAAAAAACGGTATTTTTACGGCTAAGCATCTAGCAAATTTAGTGACAGATTTGATAAAAAAATAAGAGTTTAAAAAAATAAATATCAGAAGTTTTAACTGGTTCTCTTTATGAAACACCAACTCTTAAAAAGTGTTCAAAAAAAAAATATTTCTTTCACAAATTTTAAGTTTAAATCTGCATTTAGAGTAGTTAGAATGAATAAAATAGAAAAATAAATCTAGGAGAATTATTTATCGTATTTCCCAAAAATTTAAAAAGTGCTTTGGCAATGAGATAAAAAATGACTTACAAAACCATCAATAAAAATAAGAATTGAAAAATATCCAAAAGGCAATAACATAATGTTGGGAGGATTTTTATTAACGTCTTAAATTATAGAAAATCAAAACTATTATTGTATTGGTCTGTTTATAATAGCAAAAAGACACACATTCATTATTTATCTGAAATGTTAAATATATTTTGTTTAATATGTAAGAATATTTTTTAAACTATTTTTTTTAATCTAAATACAAAACACCTATTATGGGAGAAGTAAAAAATCTTATCGACAAGAAAGCTATCAGCAAAATGCAAGAAATTGTGAAAGACCAACGAATTTGCATGTTTGCTACCAATCTAACAGAAGCACCATTTTCAGTTTGTCCAATGACAGCACAAGAAGTATCAGAAGATGGGCATATTTTATTTTTGAGTGCAGCAGATAGCGACCACAATCAAAAAATATTATTAGACCCAAGAGTTCAACTTATGTTTTCAAAAGTTTCAGACAGCGAATTTATGAGCGTTTATGGAAAAGCAACCATTTCAAAAAACAGAGAAAAAATTGATGAAATTTGGGATCCGTTAGCAAAAGCATGGTTTCCAAAAGGAAAAGATGATCCAAATTTGACAATCATTGAAGTATTTCCAGAAGATGCCTATTATTGGGATACAAAAGATGGAAAAATTGTTTCTATGTTAAAAATTGTAGCTTCTGCAATGACAGGAGAGCAAATGGATGGTGGCGTAGAAGGACACTTGACAGTATAAAAAAAATAGCAAAGAAAAATTTAGACCTTTATTTATTTGAAAAAGTAGATAGAGGTTTTTTTATTCACTCAAAATTTCACTTCTATCAATAGGTAAATAAATCAAAAATGTAGTTCCTTCTCCCATTTTGCTTTCTACCTCCATCTTTCCTTGATGTTTTTCTATTAATCCAAAACTAATAGAAAGTCCTAAACCTGTTCCTTTTCCGACTCCTTTTGTAGTAAAGAAAGGTTCGAAAATCTTTTGACGTGTTTCTTCACTCATTCCTTTTCCAGAATCTTGAATAGAAACTTTAGCTGTTTTGATATTTAAAGGAGATTCTTCTTGGGAGAGTTTTTGAGTAGAAATAATGATTTTATCTTTTTGAGGTAATTTAATATCTTCTTTTTCTCTTTTTTCATCTATTGCCTGAATAGCATTTGCAATAATATTTGTAAAAACTTGATTGAGTTTACCTGGGAAGCATTCTATTTGAGAAATACCACTATCAAAATTTCTGACTACTTCTATATGATCTTTGTATTGAGGACGCAAAATAACAAGTGTAGCCACAATATTTTCATGTAAGTCTGCCCAACGAAGTTCTACTTCATCTAACCTAGAAAAAGTACGCAGACCTTTTACAATTTCGCTAGTTCGGTGTGCTCCATATCGAATATCTTTTACAAGTTGATTCAAATCTTCTTTTAATTCCTCAAATTCAATTTGAGTTTTTAATTCTAATATTTGATTAAATTTTTCTTTTTTCTTTTGTTGATTTTCTTTTTGAGCTTGTTCTGTATTATTCTCTGATTTTTCTAATACTTCATATTCTTCATATAAAAACATAAGTTCCATAAGTTCATCTAAGGTAGTTTGAAGAGCATCTACTCCTGCATAAACAAAATTTATGGGATTATTTATTTCATGGGCAATTCCTGCTGTAAGCTGTCCCAAACTTGCCATTTTTTCAGATTGAACCAAATGAATTTGGGTTTGATTGAGTCGTTGAACAGTATCTTGTAACTCTTCTTTTTGTATTTGAAGCTGTGATTTTTGTTTTACAATTTCTTCTGTTCGGTTGGAAACTTCTTTTTCTAAATAAATTTGATTTCGTTTGTACTGTAAATTTCTAAGATAATAAATAAGTAAGAAAAGAAGAATCACACCCAAAACACCACCTACTTGAAAGCCTAATCGTTGATACCAATGAGGTTTTACTACAAAATTTAGAATGGCAGGATTTTCATCATTCCAAGTTCCATCTCCTTTTTTAGTGATTACTTCAAAACGATATTCGTTAGGAGGAAGGTTGGTATAAGATGCACTACGCTGATTTTGAGAATTTATCCAGTCTTTATCAAAAGGATCAAGACGATATTTAAAGTCTAGTGAAAGGGAGTTTGTATAATCAAAGGCTGTAAAGAAAATAGTCAAATACTGTGTTCCTGCTTCTAAAGAAATATCTTTATTAAAATCATAAATAGTTTTTTCATCAGTTTCTAGTTTTTCAAAAATAGGTTGAGATTCATTTTTTCTTTTTGTAATAGAAGATGGATTTATATGAACAACTCCACTATAAGTTGGAAACCAAACATTCCCTTTCAAATCTACTAATCCTCTTCCTGTGCCGACCATTTGGTCACTTTTCATTCCATCTGTTCGATTGAAAAAACGACAATCTACCAAATCAATTTTTTTCTCTGCAAAATCATTGAGTTGTTTGGTCTGTATTCGCATTAAACCATTATTACAAGGTAACCAAAAATAACCCTCTCTATCTTCTAAAATATCAAAAACAGTTCCTTCACACAATCCAGAACTGGCATCATAATTTGTAATTTGCTCTCCTTTTATGCGTGTAAGTCCTGAATCTGTTCCTAACCAAATTATATTATTATCGTCTACAAAAATTGAAAAAACAATGTTACTTGCGAGTCCGTTTTGTGTCCAAAGCTGTTTAACAATTTGTTTGTTTTCTATAAAAGAAATCCCTCTTTTAGTTCCAACAATAAAATTTCCTGTTTTATCTTCTGCCATACTCATAATGGTTTCCGAAGCTAAGTTTTTACTTACTGTTTTGAAGGAGTCTTGGTTTGTAAGATAAAAAAGCCCTGCTCTTCGTGTTCCTATCCACAAAGTAGAGTCTTTTGTTTCAAAAGTCATACGAACTTGGTCATCTAAAAGTCCGTCGTTTAATCCGTAAATTTTATGTTTATTTTCTCGTGTAATTTTGACAAGACCATTATAGGTGCTTATCCAAAGACTAGAATCTCTATCAAAAAGTAAGTGACGAATACGCTGGCTTGGAAGCTGTAAAGGTAATTTTGCATTTCTGACAGTATTTCCATATAAAATAGAAATAGAATCACTTTCTCCAGCAATAAGATATTTATCAGGTGTAAATTGTACAATAGAGTAAATTACATTAGAGCAAAGCCCTTCACTAGGACTAATATTAACAAATTTTCCATCTAAAATCTGGGCAAGTCCACCTCTAAACATAGCAATCCAAATATTACCATCTCTATCCACTAATAATTTTTGTAGAATATTACTAGACAGACCTTGATCTTCGTTGTAATGCTCTAGTAATTTTGTTTTTTTATTAAAACGATATAATCCATTTTCAGAAGTAATCCAATAAAAACCATTTTGGTCTTCCAAAATATCAGATGCATCTTTTATAGCCGTTATTTTTTTGTAAGGAGAATCAGCTAAAGAATCTCCTTGTAATAGTTTTAACCCGTTTTCTGTTCCTACCCATGTAGTTGTATTGATTGTTTTGGCAAATGAAATTCCTCTTGTCTGTTCAAAATCTATTATTCGGCTTATTTGTTGGTTTTTATAGCGTACTATATCACCCCGAAGAGATGTAAAGTAAAGTGCATCATCTTTTTCAAAAATAGAAGCCACAGCTCCTTGTAAATATAGGCGAAGTTCTTTTAGAGGTCTAAACTGTTCGTCTTGATAATAAAAAATACCGTTTGTACTTGTTCCTACCCAAACAATTCCATTTTTATCTTCATAAATTGCTTCAATATTGTATTCATTTAAAATATTAAACTCTATAGGAACACTAAATTCATTATTTTCAAATTTCAAAATCCCTCGCTGTGTTCCTACCCAAACATTTCCTTTTGAGTCAGATAAAAGTGAGCGAATAGCATGAGAGCGAATAATAGGTGTATTTTTGACTGTATAGGGGGTAAACTTTGCGCCATCAAAACGAGCTAACCCATCATGAGTAGCTATCCAAATATATCCTTTTTGGTCTTGAATAATATCTATAATAGCATTTGAAGGTAATCCTTCTTCAGTTGTCCATTTTCTAAAAATATATTGAGAAAGTGTTTTTTTAGAATCAAGATTTATAGTTTGTTGAGCAAATGAAAAAACAGGAAATAACACAAAAAAAAGACCACTCAAAAAAATTACTAAATGAGTAATTCTTATGATTGAAAAAATAAATAAAGATGCTTTTATAGGAGATTTCACTCTGTTTTTTTTATATTTTTTTCCAAAATTGAAGTACGACAAAATTTTTGAGTTTTGAAAATTATAAAATGCACAAACATAGGTTTGATTAGTTAGTTAGAAAGAAATAAAATTTTAACACTTTATTTTATTTGCCTTTCTTTGATGCAATTCCTGAAAAAAACAATAAACACATTACAAAAACATATTCGTAGCATCAGCATGGTAATTTTGTCAGCCTTATTACCCATTTTGGCAAGTACAGGCATTACGGTATTGCTTTTGTATTTTGAAAGTGAACTTCTACTATGGAATTTTTGGCAATGGCTTTTTCTATATTTGGGAGTTAGTATTTTGATGGGTTTTGCGCTTATGCCTACTACATTGATGGCTTTCTTGACAGGTTATTTTTTAGGCTTTGAAGGAACACCTTTGATGATTGGTTCTTATTTGATTGCTTCTTATACAGGTTATCAGTTGGGATTATTTTTGGAAGGTGAAAAAATTCATAAAAATCTATTAGAAAAGCCAAAAGTAAGCCATTTTTTGACTTCTTTGAAAGAAAAAAGCTGGAAATTGATTATTTTAGTAAGACTTTCGCCTGTCTTGCCTTTTTCAGTCATGAATTTGGTGCTTTCTGCCATTCGTTTTCCAATGAAGATGTTTTTGATAGGTTCTTTTATAGGAATGATGCCCAGAACTCTTTTTGCAATCTATGTAGGCACAAGAGCACAAAACCTAAAGAGTTTGATAGAAAATGAAACAACAAGTGACTTTCCGTATTCAGAAATAATAATTGTATTGCTAACTGTAATTACTATTTTTGGAATTGGTAGAATGGTAAGAAATTCAATGAAAGAGCTAAATAATGATAAGTTATCAAATGGTTGAGCAATAATGAAAACCTTTTTTGATAAAAAATAGTAATAATCTAAAACAAAATATACAGACCCTAAGGTTTTTCAAAACACTTAGAATCTACATAAAATAAAGAAATATGTCTAAACTAACACCTGTTGTAAAAGTATTATTGATTCTTAATATTGCTATTTTTGCTCTGCAATATATTTTACAGAATTATGGAATAGATTTATCTGAAATGTTTGCTTTACGTTATTTTGGAGCAGAAACATTTGCACCTTATCAGCTTGTTACACATATGTTTTTACACGCTGGTTTGTGGCATATTTTGGGAAATATGTATGCTCTTTATATTTTTGGACCTCCTTTGGAAGAATATTTTGACTCTAAACGCTTTCTTGCTTTATACATGATTGCAGGTTTGGGAGCTGCTGTTTTGCATGTGGGTGTAAGTGCTTGGGAAGTTCAGAATATGCAAATACAAGTAGAAGAGTTTAAAGCACATCCAACTCCTGCTGAATTCACATCATTTATGAAGGGAGAAGGTTTTTATGTCTATGACCGTTCTGCTGAAATACGAAGTTTTATAAATGACTTTGAAGAAAATCCGACTAATCAATCTTATGTTAGTAACGCAACAAGTTTGGTTGATAATATTGCTTATGCAAAACGAAATATTCAAACTGTTGGTGCATCAGGTGCAGTATTCGGTATTTTGGCAGCCTTTGGGGTTGTCTTTGCCAATATAAAATTAGTTTTACTTTTTCCACCTATTCCGATAAAAGCCAAATATTTAGTTTTTGGATATGCTTTGTATGAAATTTATGCTATTTATCAAGCCAATCCAACGGATAATGTAGCCCACTTTGCACACATTGGAGGCTTTATATTTGGAATTATTTTGGTTAAATTGTGGGGGAAAAGCGATAAACCGATGAGGTGGAATTAATATTTTATGTCGTTGGTTGGCATATCAACATTTTTATGTAGGGAAAAGGCACGCCTTTCCCTACTCAGTAGGAAATTTGGTAGCTCTAAATAAATTATAAATGACTATTTTGGGAAAACACATGCCTTTTCCCTACAAATACAAATTACTGGTGCGACAATTTGTTATGCACTCTCAACAATAGTAAAGCAATTAATACTCATAAAATTTTGTATTAAAAAATAAAAATAAAAATAAAAATAAAATGGAATTACGAGATAGATTACAATATGAATGGAGTAAATCAAATAATGTAGTAATGCGAATCATTATGATAAATGTAGCTGTTTATCTATTATTTGCAACTATAGTAATTATTTCTAAATTTGGTGGTTTTCCTGCTTTACAAGATTTTGCTATAAAAGCATTATATCTACCAGCAGATTTTATGGACGTATTATATCGTCCTTGGACATTAATTACTCACGCATTTACCCATTCTTTAGGAGATACACTACATATTATTTTTAATATGTTGATATTCTATTGGTTTGGAAATATTGTTGTTTCAGAAGCAGGTTCTAATCGACTTCTAGGTGTTTATGTATGGGGAATATTTGCAGGAGCAACTGCATTTTTGATGTTATACAATTTAGTACCTTATTTTATTGCTTTCAAGCCTCACATGGCAGGAGCAATTGGTGCATCAGCAGCAGTTGATGCTGTAGTGGTAGCAGCAGCTACTTTACTTCCTAATACAAAAATGAGATTACTCTTTTTTGGAGAAGTGAGTTTAAAATGGATTGCTTTGGCTGTTGTTCTTATGTCTTTTGTATCATTAGCTGGTGGAAATGCAGGAGGCAATATGGCACACTTAGGAGGTGCTTTGATGGGTTATTTATTTGTGGTGCAATATAGAAAAGGAAATGATTGGAGCAAGCCTGTTGTGAGTTTTGTTACTTTCTTTCAGAATATTTTTAAAAGAAAACCTAAAATGAAGGCTTATAGAGGTGGAAGTGCTGCTAGTGATGAAGCATATAATCAACAAAAACAAGCACGAGCAAAAAAATCTACTGAAGAACAAAATACAATTGATGAAATTTTAGATAAAATTTCGGCTTCTGGTTATGAGTCGCTTACACAAAAAGAAAAGCAAATATTATTTCAAGCAAGCAAAAAGTAAGAAATAGTTTTAGAGTCTGGTATCTATGAGTTTAACCGTACCAAATCTTCTATCTTTATTTTGGTACGGCTGTCTTATAACAAAAAACTAAAAAGAATATTTCTGAAAATTCTACTTTTGATGTATGCTATCCAAGTTCAAAATATAGGATACATTTTTTTCAAAACGATTTTCTTGAATTCTATCAAATTCTTTTACATAATCAGGATTTTCTGTGTTCATTATTCTATCCCAAAATCTAAAATAAAGTCCATAATTTCCTTTGAATTTGGCATGATGAAGATTGTGATAAACCGAAGTATTCATGATTTCAAAAAGAAATGAGCTTCTAAACCATTTTGGAGTAATTTCGAATCCTAAATGTCCGTAAACACTAAACCAAAAAGAAATAAAAGTAACTGCAAGAATAACAAAAGGATGAACAGGAATAATAAAAAGTGTAATCGGAATAATCACAGCTTCAAGAATAGCTTCTACAAAGTGAAAAGAATAAGCAGCCCAAGGTGAAGGATTGATAGATTGATGATGAATGCGATGAATGCGCTTGAATAATTTGGGAGAATGAATCGTTTTGTGCATCCAATAAAAGTAAGTATCTTGAATCACAAGTACCAAAAAACCACTCACAGGCAACCACCACAACGGAAAATCAGACATAGTTGCATAAATCTGTGAATACTCTCCAAGGGAAGAATAAATAAAGCCAAAACCAATAATTCCAAAAACAAGTGTGGATAAAATAGAGTGTTTTATTTCTCTCAAAAAATCTTTCTTTTGGGCAAAACGACTTTGAATTTTATTCTTGTAAAATTCATTAGAAAATAATTTATAGACAATCAAAAAAGCTAACCCTGCAAAAATTAAGTAGCGAACTAGATTGCTAATAAGAGGTACATAAGGCGAAAAATAAAAGGCTTGAGTTTCCATAATAGTATGTTTGTTTTAGAGTATATAAACTTATCAATCAGTTTATAATGAATGACTTATGATTGATTTGATTTATACAAATATACTATACAAGAGAGCCTTTGGAGATTAACAAAAGATAAGTAATGAAAAAAAAGAATTATTTTTTTTGAGCCTTCGTAGCAATTCGTTTTCGAATTCTGGAAAGTGAAACAGGTGTCATTCCCAAAATAGTAGCAATATATTTATCAGGAACTCGGTTTACAATGTTGGGCTTTGACTTGACAAATTCTATATAACGTTCTTCAGGAGAATAGAGTGTAAATGATTCTATTCTTGCAAAAGAGTCTTTGAGGACATTGTGCAAAAAAAATAATCTACCTTGTTCTAATTTTGGATTTTTGGCTATAATTCCTTGAACCAAATCATAATCTATTATTAAAATCTCTGTTTTTTCTAAGGCTTGATAATAAAAACGAGAAGGACGCGCATACAGAATAACATCATACGAAGTAATAAATTGATCTTCCCACCGAATGGCAGTTGTTATTTCATCACCTTTTTCATCAACCGAAAAAACACGCATCAACCCTTTTTTGATATAGGCAATTTGTTTTTTTTGTTCTCCTTCTTTTATAAAAAAATCAGAAATTTCAAGTGTTTTGAGGCTTGTATTTGCAAATAAATCTTTCAAATCTTGCATTCCCAAGCCCTTAAACATACCAAAATAATGGTTTAGTTTTTCTAAGTCTATCATAGAATTAAATTATTTACCAATAAAAAGAACAGGTTCATCGAAAAGTAATCTAAAAGTAAATTTTTAGCTTGAATATAGCCAAACATAATAAAAAGAAAAGCAGTTTTGAAGCCATATTTATAAATACTTTTTTTCATCTAAAATACATAATGAATTACGATATAATTTTTACAGGAGGAGGCGCAGCAGCATTGATGTTACTCTACAAAATGACAAAAGACGAAACCTTATCTCAAAAAAAGATTCTAGTTATTGACAAAGAAAAAAAAGACAAAAATAATCGTTCATGGTCTTTTTGGACAAATAAAAAGACAGACTTTGATATTTTAGTTTATAAAGAATGGCAAAAAGTGCGCTTTATTGCTCCAAAAATAGATAAAATAGACACGCTAAAGTCTCTCAAATATAAAATGATTCGTGGGATTGATTTTTATAATTTTGTCAATGCTAAGTTGTCTGAATTCGAAAATATAGAATTTTTGCAAGCAGAAGTAAGTGATGTAAAATCAATTTCTGATACAGAAGCAGAAGTAAAATTAACAGAAGAATTTGAAAACAAGACTTTTCACTCTGAATATGTTTTTGATTCTCGTTTTCTACAAGAAGATATTCCACCAAAAAGCAATGATTATCATTCTTTATTACAGCACTTTTTTGGTTATGTTGTTGAAACGGATGAAGTTGTTTTTGATACCGAAGTTGCGCAACTTTTTGATATGCGTTTGCCACAACGAAATGCCGTAGAGTTTGTATATGTTTTGCCATTTTCTCCTAATAAAGCCTTAGTTGAATATACCCTTTTTTCTGGAGAACTTTTAGAAAATAAAGAGCTTTATAAAGTTCGCTTGGAAACTTATATGGCTACGAAACTCAAAGTAGAAGGTTTTAGAGTTTTAGAAGAAGAATATGGAGTTATTCCGATGACTGATTTTAAATTTGAGCAACCAAAGACAAAAAATATAATTTATTTAGGCACAAAAGCAGGAAGAGCCAAACCAAGTACGGGTTATGCATTTTTGAGAATGTATAGAGATGCAGAATGTAGAGTTGAGGCGTGGAAAAAAACTGGAAGTCCTAATTATGAAGAAAAATTCAATAAGCAATTTGAAACTTACGACAAAATGATTTTGAATATCATGGAACGTAATCCAAAAGACATTCAACGTATTTTTACGGATATGTTTCAGAATAATTCTATCGAAAGAGTTTTACTTTTCCTAGACGAACAAACTGATTTTCTTACTGATTTAAAAATTATGGCTTCTGTTCCATCTTTTCCTTTTCTGACTTCTATCAAAAACTTAATAACAGGAAAAAAAGGGCAAAGACTACATCAAAGTTCTATCAAAATAGCCTCATAACTTCGCCAGTAGACATAATTTTTCAGAGTGAGAAATACTAAATGATAAACTTTACTTTTTAGAAAAAAATACTTTCTTTTTTGATGTATTTGTTTTGTTTAAATTTGCTTTCTATCTAGCTTTGGAAAATTTTTTAGCCACCTTCTAATCTCAAAAAATGAAAAATATAATTGTCTTGCTTTTTATAGTTGGTCTTTTAGCTTCTTGTCAAAATAGGGAAACTAAAACAGAAGAGAACCAAAATTTAGAAGAAACACAAACATCTGAAATAAGTAATGAAACTAGCACTTCTTCTTCAGAGCAAACTAATAATGATTTTGATGTTTCAGTTTTTAGTCGTGATAATGTTGATATGTATGGAGGAGTTGCCCTAGAAAATGAAGAAGGAATTCTTTGTTATATCAATGAAAAAAATAAGACAGGAGAAATAGCTATCGGAAATGATCCTTATTCTATCACAGAAATAAATATCAATGAAGGAATTTATACTTTCAAAGGAGAAGGCTTAGAAATAACTACAAGTAAATGCAATTATGAAGAAAAAGAAGCTGATTGTATATATGGAACTTTTGATTTAGTAACAATTAAGTTTAATAATCAAGTCAAAACATTTGAGAATATCAAATTACAAGATTGTTCTAATCTAGGAATGTAGTTTCTTATAAGCTAGGATAAGATTCATACTTTTCCTAGCTTATCAATTTTATTTGAAGTTAATCGGACATTTTACCTCTTCTCTTCCTCGTGCCGAACGTCTCAAATCATATTTTGGCATATAGGTAAGACTAATTTCATAGCTTCCACCTACATTAACAAGCGAAGCCAAAGCAAAATCATAACTTGCGCCAAATTGCCAATTTTCTACTTTTACTCCACTAACTAAAGCAAGTGCTGAGGAAGGCAAAAGCTGTGTACCACTGCGAGTAGGCAAACCACGATACCAAGCTCCCACATATAAGAAGTCCCACTCCCAATTAATGCCTGTATCAACTTGTAAAAATGGACTTTGATATTGAAAAATGGCAGAAGGAACAAGTGTATGTTCATCATTTAAAGCAATTCTATAACCTGCCTGTGCTGTAATGCGAATAGGAATCTGATCTCTTATATTTGAAACTGAAATATCAGGTTGTAAAAGATGATAAGCTGCTGCACCAATCCACATTTTAGAATTATAAGCTACAAAACCAGTCCCAAAATCAGGATAACGAAGTGTGAAGTTTGAAAATTCTTCTTGTGTTAGATTTCCACTAAGCATGGCATCTTCAAAACGCAAACCATCCATTCCCTGACTTCTTTGTCCGTAACTAAATTGTCCTGCCATTGAAAGTTGCCAGTCATTCTGAAACTGAACTTTATACGAATAAATTGCAGCTACCTCCAAATTATTTGCATTCAAAGAACCCACTCTGTCTTGTTTTACCCAACCTGCTAAAGCTCCTCTGCCTGTTCCTAAGTTATAATCAAATCCACCAAAGAAAGACTGAATTCCACCATTTACGCCATACCACTGTTGGCGATACAAAACAGATGCTCTCCAATGTGGAATTGTACCTGCCCAAGCAGGATTTACAGTCATGGGTGCGCTCCAAAACTGTGTAAAACGACTATCTTGTGCTAAAACAGAATTAGAAATAGTATAGAAAAGCGAGATTAAAAAAAGAGATAAAATACAATTTATAGATTTTACTTTATTTATTTTAAAACTTAATTTCATAGTAGTTGAATGTTACTTTTTGTTTTAGCCTAGGAAAATTATAAAAAGAACGTTGAGATTCTTATTTTATTCACAAATTTATTGATTTTAAATTACTTTTTATCAAAACTGTATCTGTAATTCTGTGTTTACTTACTCTTACTTTAACTTAAAAAATAAATGTCAAAAGATAAGAACACATTTTTTTCTCAATCAATCATATCTTGGTATCAGCAGAACAAACGAGATTTACCTTGGCGTGATACTCAAAATCCATATAAAATATGGCTTTCTGAAATTATTCTTCAACAAACTCGTGTAGTACAAGGAATGCCTTATTATGAAAAGTTTATTGAGCATTTTCCAACTGTTCAACAGCTTGCAGCAGCAGATGAACAAACCGTTTTGAGACTTTGGCAAGGCTTA
The DNA here is from genome assembly GCF_037126285.1 of Bernardetia sp. MNP-M8. Classification (NCBI taxonomy): domain Bacteria; kingdom Pseudomonadati; phylum Bacteroidota; class Cytophagia; order Cytophagales; family Bernardetiaceae; genus Bernardetia; species Bernardetia sp. MNP-M8. Next base: position 1,570,056 of record NZ_CP147012.1, on the reverse strand, counting down.
GGATATTATTCAAGAGCTAGAAACTTACATGCAGCAGCCAAATATATTTCAGAAGAACTAAATGGTGTTTTTCCAAATAATTATACAGAAATAAAAAAACTAAAAGGTGTAGGAGATTATACAGCAGCAGCTATTTCTTCTTTTGCTTTTGATGAAGTACAAGCTGTTGTAGATGGAAATGTTTATCGTGTTTTGGCTCGTTTTTTTGGAATAGAAAAAGATATTACTTCGACTGAAGGCAAAAAAGAATTTAGAGAAGTAGCTCAAAAATTAATCGATAAAAAAGAACCTGCTATTTACAATCAATCAATTATGGAGTTTGGTGCGCTACAATGTGTCCCCAAAAATCCGAATTGCAAAATCTGCCCATTGCAAGAAAAATGTAGAGCCTTTGAGAAAAATTCGATAGAAAGACTTCCCATAAAAGGAAAGAAAACAGTTGTAAAAGACCGTTTTATGCACTATTTTGTTTTTGTAAAGCAAAATGAAATTGATTCAGAAAAGAAAGTTTTAATACGACAACGACAAGAAGGCGATATTTGGCAAGGACTAAATGATTTTTTTGTAATAGAATTTTTAAACAAAGACAAAAAGAATTTTGAGCCAGTAAAGGAATTACAAAATAAATTGAAGGAAGATAAACTGGACATAGAATTTGAGAGCATTCAGAATCTAGAATCCAAGCTGAAATCTACTCACGAATCTATCATTTTCAAACACCAACTTTCTCATAGAACCTTATATGCAAAATTTTATACTTTAGAAATAAAGGATACAAAAGAGCAAATAGAATTTTGGAATAAATTGAAGAAAAAATATAATTTAGAAGAAATAAATTGGCAAAACTTAGATAAAATTCCAAAACCTGTGCTTATTAGTAAATATCTTGACTATTTAGTCTCACATCTTTTCTAAATCTATTATTTTTTTGTATTTTTACGTTATAATTCAGTAAAGTATTTATACTTAAGCTAGTCAAACAACCGTTTCTAAGTACGAAGTAAATCAAATCAATTTTATTAGTTTATTTTACAATCAATTTGTATTAAAATCAATTTTAAAGTATGGCAGGAGTAAATAAAGTAATCTTATTAGGAAATCTAGGGCAAGACCCTGAAATTCGTACCTTAGAAAATGGAACAAAAGTATCCACTATATCTATTGCAACCAGCGAGAATTTTAAAGATCAATCAGGTGAATGGCAAGAACGTACAGAATGGCATCGTGTCGTTTTGTGGCGTTGGAATGCAGAAAAAGCAGAAAAACTTAAAAAAGGAGACAAAGTTTATGTAGAAGGTAAACTTTCAACTCGCTCTTGGGAACAAGATGGAGTAAAAAAATATGTAACAGAAATTGTAGCTAATGACCTTCAATTTACTGCTAAAATGGGAGACGGAAATTATAATGGAGGCGTTCCGATGCCAACAGAAAATCCTTATGGTGGAAGTTCTACGAATTCTTCCTCTTCAAATTCTTCTACTCAGAATACAGAAGTGGCAAGTGAGTTGAGTGGTTCTAGTAACCCTGAAGACGATCTTCCTTTCTAATCTAAAACTTAATTTTTACGACATTGAACGACAGCGATAGTTTTAGTTGGAATATCACAAGCATTTTAGACAACTTTTCTAGTTTAGATATTCTTTTACAAATAAATAGCATACAGGCTTCTAATTTAGCAATGTATGCTGTAGAATTATTTGTGATACTCATTTTATTGCTACTTTCGGGGCTGATTTCAGGTTCGGAAGTAGCCTTTTTTTCTCTTACTACTCAGCAAATAGAAGAATGTAAAGACAGTAAAAAACTAGTAGATAAAAAACTTTTAGAACTTCTTAGCAAACAAAAATTACTCTTAGCTACTATTTTATTATTAAATAATCTAGTAAATATTGCTATCGTAATTTCTTCGACCTATATGATGTGGCAGATTTTTGGGCGAGAGGAAGAAGGGATTATTGTTGTTATCTTAACAGCAATAGTGACAGCAGCTATTGTGTTTTTTGGAGAAGTTGTTCCTAAAGTTATTGCTCGTCAGCGTTCACTTTTATTTTCAAGGAGTGTTGCTCGTCCGATGGCATTTGCCATTACAATATTTCAACCTGCTGCTTGGATACTTGCTTTTATGGGAGAAAGACTAGAAAAAAGTGTTAAAAAAGGGCAAAATCAAACACCTGTTTCTGTAGAACAACTCAATAAAGCATTAGAACTTACCACTAATAACGAAGCAGCCAAAGAAGCAAGGCAGATTTTGAGAGGAGTAATTAATTTTGGTCAAATCAATGCCAAGCAAATTATGACTTCTCGCACAGCCATCACTGCTGTAGAATATTCAACATCTTATGACAATCTGTTAGAAACAATCAAAGAAAGTGGATATTCTAGAATTCCGATTTATAAGGAGAAAATGGATGATATTATAGGACTAATTTATGCAAAAGATTTATTAGCTCATTTGAGAAAAGGAAGTGATTTTGAGTGGCAAAAAATTATCAGAGAAAATGTTTTTTATGTTCCAGAAACAAAGAAAATAGATGATCTTTTTCAAGATTTTCAGACCAAACACATTCACATGGCAATTGTAGTGGATGAATATGGAGGTACTTCTGGTTTGGTAACTTTAGAAGATGTAATCGAAGAAATTGTAGGTGAAATAAACGACGAGTTTGATGATGAAGAAGAGCGTTTGTTCATCAGAACAGCAGAAGACGAATATATTTTTGAAGGTAAAACACTTTTGAGTGATTTTGCAAAAGAATTTGAATTACATGGAAGTCATTTTGATACTGTAAAAGGAGAAAGTGAGTCTATTGGAGGATTGATGTTAGAGCTTTTTTCAAAAATGCCTATGCGAGGAGAAACAAAAGAATTTCCTCCCTTTGAGTTTGTTATCGAATCGGCTGATAGAAAGCGAGTAAAGAAAGTGAAAGTAAGAGTTTTACAGCGAGAAGACCAAAAAGAAGAAGACTAACTAATTATTAGTTATTAATAAATGATATAGAATATATTATTTTTGCCAATCATTTAAAATTACAAAAGTCTATCAACCTTTACTCCTAACTTTATTAAATGTCTGAGACTAAAAACATTTTAATAGATGATATAGAACAACTTTTTAAGTTGCACTATACAACTATGTGTAGGATAGTTTATAGAATGGTAAAAGATGAAGCTATTGCAGAAGATATAGTCCAAGAGGTGTTTTTTAATTTTTGGAAAAAAAGAGAACAGCTAACCATTACTACTTCTTTAGCTGCTTATCTCAAACGCTCAGCCACTAACGCAGGCATAGATTATCTTCGCAAAAAACGCCCTACCTCTGATAATGCACTTGATATTGATGAGCCAATGTATCAACATTTGGTAGTAGATTCTAATCAAAGCGATTCAACTATCAGAACAGAAGAGCTATCTAACCATATTGAAGCTGCCTTAGAATTACTTCCTCCACGCTGCAAAGAAGTCTTTATACTTAATCGTTTTGAAGAAATGTCTTATCAAGAAGTAGCTGATATATTAGGAATTTCTATCAAAACAGTAGAAAATCAAATTGGCAAAGCTCTCAAAATAATGCGAGTAGCATTGAAAGATTATTTGCCTTTATTGACTGTGTGGTTATTGTACTAACTTTTAGAAATTTAATCAAAAAGACTCAATTTAGTAAAATCGAAAATTTGCAAAACAAAACCCTTTTTTGTAATTTTGTAACTAATTAGGAAACAATCACGAATGGAAGGCAGAAAAGCCTTCCATTTTCGTTTTATTATATTTTGTATAGTATTTTTTACTTCTGAATTCTGAAATCTAATTTTATTATATGTCCGATTCAAAAACAGCACAAATTAATTCTATTAAAGAAAAAATTAGTGATTTTATTCAAAAAGCAACTTCTCCACAAGCAAGTGAAGAAGGAAATGAGTTTTTTGATTATGCACTTTCAACACATATTTTTTTATTAGAAATTCAAATTTCAAAAACTAGAACTCCCAAAGTAATAATTATTATTGATGGAGATGATGGTGTCGGAATTGCTGATTGTGCAAACGTAAGCCGAAAGGTAGGAGCTTATTTTGAAGAAGATGATTTGTTTGGAAAAGATGAAAAAGGAGAAGACAATCCTTATAATTTAGAAGTTACTTCACCAGGAGTAGATTATGGATTACATACTTTCAGACAGTATCCTCAACATGTAGGACGTACTTTAGAATTCGAATTAAAAGATGGAACAAAAAAAGTAGGTAAGCTACAATCAATAGAACAAAACGAAGAAGGCAAACCCATCTTTCAAATTACTGAAGAATATGAAGTGGCTGAAGGAAAAAAAGGAAAAATCAAGACAAAATACAAACCTGCTACTCTAAACTTTGAAGAAGTGAAAGTGGCACATGTTCAAATATCATTCAAGAAAAAATAGTGAAATTCATGTACTATATCCTTTTAGGGTGTACAAAAATATAAAAACAATGAGTATAGAAACTTCAACATTAATAGAATCCTTTGCTGATTTTGCAAGGTTAAAACGCATTGACCGTCCTACGATGATTCGTATTTTGGAAGATGTTTTTCGTACCCTTATTCGTAGAAAATATCGTTCTGATGAAAATTTTGACGTTATTGTTAATATTGAAAAAGGTGATTTGGAAATTTGGCAATATAGAAATATTATTGCTGATGATGAACCAGAATATGATGAACAAACAGAAATTCGTCTTACAGATGCTAAAGTAATCGAACCTGACTTTGAAGTTGGTGAAGATGTAGCACAAGAAATCAAAATTGATGATTTTGGACGAAGACTTGTTCAAACAGCTCGTCAAACGCTTATCCAAAAGGTAAGAGATTTGGAAAAAGATTTATTGTATCAAAAATACAAAGAATATGTAGGTGAGATTGTTACATGTGAAGTCTATCAAGTTTTGAAACGTGAAGTAGTATTGCAAGATAGTGAAGGTAAAGAATTGAGTTTGCCAAAAGGAGAGCAGATACCAAAAGACCGTTTCCGTAAAGGAGATAGTGTTCGTGCTGTTGTTCATCGTGTAGAAATGCAAAATGGCAATCCCAAAATTATCCTTTCACGTACTGCACCTTTGTTTTTAGAAAAATTATTCGAATCTGAAATCCCAGAGATTGAAGAGGGAACAATCGCAGTAAGAAAAGTGGTAAGAGAAGCGGGTGAGCGTGCAAAAGTAGCTGTAGAATCATTTGATGATCGTATTGACCCAGTTGGTGCTTGCGTAGGAATGAAAGGTTCACGTATTCATTCAATTGTAAGAGAGCTTTGTAATGAAAATATCGATGTAATTAATTATACCGAAAACCTAGAATTACTTATTTCTCGTGCTTTGAGTCCTGCAAAGACAACTTCTATGAAAATAGACGAAGATAATTCTCGTGTTGCTGTCTTTTTAAAGCGTGACCAAATTTCACTAGCTATTGGAAAAGGAGGGCAAAATATTCGTTTGGCTGGAAAGTTAGTAGACTACGAAATTGATGTCTTTAGAGAAGAAGCTGTAGATGATTTTGAAGATGATGTAGATTTAACAGAATTCAAAGATGCTATCGATGATTGGATTATCGATGAGTTTCATAAAGTAGGTTTTGATACAGCAAGAAGTGTATTGGAATACAATAGAGAAGACCTAATTCGTCGTGTAGATTTAGAAGAAGAAACAATCGATTTTGTTTTAGAAGTTCTTAAAAAAGAATTCGAATAATCTAGTTACAAAAATAAGTAAACCCTAAGAGTGAAAATTGCTTTTAGGGTTTACTATTTAAAGATATTTTTGTGAAAATCGAACACAAAAAATAAATATTTACTTTTTTTTACGATTTTACATTATTTTTTCTAAAAATTATCGTATTTTTGTAAGATAAAGTATTTCTTAGTTCAAAATACCCTAATTAGTTATCTAAATCTAGGCATTTTTTGAATCTAATGTAAATAAACAAAATTCAACAATTCATATAACTGTATCAAATCAGTTTATTCATCAAAACCCAATATCGTTTCAATAAAAACTTAAATTAGTTTAAGAACAGACCCTCCTAAAATCACTAAAATACATATCTATTAGGAGTCAAAAGTAGGCAACTCATCATTTTTAGAATTTTATTGACCTTTTATTATACAAATTTTTAGAGTATATAAGTAAAGATAATTTTTAGAAGATAGGCTAAAAGTCGCCCCAAAAAAAATTTATGGCAGAAAATAAAAAACAAATGAGACTTAGTCAGGTCGCCCGAAAACTAAACATCGGACGCAATACCATAGTCGAACATCTACGAAAAAAAGGACACGATTTGAAAGGCAATCCCAATGAGCCTATCAATCAGGAAATGTATGCAATTTTGGAAAAAGATTTTGAGGGGTCACTCAAGAACAGAAGAGAAGCGTCGAATATCAAAATAGGAACAACTTCTGCAACAGGCAAAACTATCGATAAAGATACAAAAGCCAAAGCTCAGACAGAAAAAGAGCAAGATGATGACAATACAGAGCCAGAAAAAGAATTGTTTATAAAAGGAAATGTAAAGCCGACTGTTCAAGCTGATTCTCAAGACCAGAAAAAAGAAGAGAAAAAGAAAGCAGAATCTGAAGTATTTACTACTACTTCACATCAAATGAAAGTGGTAGGAAAAATAGATTTAGATAAGTTTAATAAAAAGAAAACAGGTTCTAATCAAAACAAATCTGCGAGCACAAACAAAACAGTTGTAAAACAGGACACAAATAAAGTTACTCCGAAAGAAGAAAAACAAGAACCAAAAACAAAATCTATTGATAATAAGACTACTCATAAAGCAGTTTCATCATCTGAAAAAGGAAATGCTGATAATAAGAAACAAATAGAAAAAATAAATCCTAAAAACGAAGTTAATAGAGATACTAAGCAAGATGATAAGAAAAATGAAAAGGTAACTAACAAGCCTTCTCAAAATTCTAAAACACCATCTAATGATTCAGCTTCTAAGAATGATAATAATAAGAAAACAGAAGTAACAAAGAACATTAGTACAAAACCAGATAGTAAGAAAGAAGATAAAAATAGTAGTGAAAAAACTACTTTACAACCTTCTTCTACTAAAAAAGATAACAGAAACTCAGACAGCAAAAAAATAGATAATAAAACAAATAAATCTGAAACTGCTCTGAATAAAGCAAAAGAAGATTCAAAAAAATCAAGTCAAGATAATAAAGCATCTAAAACAACTCCAACAAAAGAAATTGTTAAAGCTAAAACTGACGGAGAAGATGATTTTGTTTCTTCACAAGGAGATAAATTACCAGGACTTAAAGTTGTTGGTAAAATTGATTTATCGTCTTTCTCTAAAAAGAAAAAAGCACCTTCATCAGACGATAAGTCAGATGATGGAACTCGTCGTCGTCGTCGTCGCCGTCGTCGTCGTAGAGGCGAAGGAGAAGGTTCTTCAGATAGCAAACCTCAAGACTTGACTAAACTGAACACAAGTGATAAAGGTACAGCAACTACTGCTGAGAAGCCAAAAACAGAGTCAGAAGCAAGTAAAAAACGTAAGAAAAGACGTAAAGAACCAACTGCAAAAGAGGTTCAAGAACAAATCAAAGCTACACTTGCACGTATGAACACAGGTGCTGGTAAAGGTGGACGTCGTAGAGGTGGAAATAGAAGAGACAAACGTGAGGCTCGTGAAAGCGAACAAAACGAAGTAAAAGTAGAAAACAAGTTATTGAAAGTAACTGAGTTTATTCCTGCAAGTGATTTTGCAAATTTACTGGATGTTTCTATCAATGAACTTATCTCTAAAGGAATGGGCTTAGGCGTAATGATTTCAATCAATTTACGTCTTGATGCTGAAATTATTACACTTCTTGCAGACGAATTTGGCTATGATGTAGAGTTTACATCTGCCGAAGAAGAAACAGAAGTAGTACTAGAAACAGAAGACAAAGCAGAAGATTTAGAAGAACGTGCACCTATTGTTACCATTATGGGACACGTAGATCACGGTAAAACTACCCTTCTTGATTATATCCGAAAAGCAAAAGTAGCAGACGGTGAAGCTGGTGGTATTACACAGCACATTGGAGCTTATAAAGTAATTTTAGATGAAGGTAAAGAACTTACTTTCCTAGATACTCCAGGTCACGAAGCCTTTACAGCAATGCGTGCGAGGGGTGCAAAAGTTACTGATGTTGTTATTATTGTAGTAGCAGCAGATGATGGAGTTATGCCTCAAACTCGTGAAGCAATTAATCATGCTAAACTTGCCGAAGTACCTATCATTATTGCTATTAATAAAATAGATAAAGTAGGAGCTAACCCAGACCGAGTAAAACAAGAATTAGCAGATATGAATGTTCTTGTAGAAGAATGGGGTGGTAAATATCAATCACATCATATCTCAGCTAAAAAAGGTGAAGGTATAGATGAATTATTAGAAGGCGTTCTATTAGAAGCCGAAATATTAGAGCTTAAAGCAAATCCAAATAGAAATGCAGCAGGAACTGTTGTAGATGCTTCTTTGGATAAAGGACGTGGATATGTAGCTACTACAATCGTACAAAACGGTACTTTAAAAATAGGAGATGTAATTTTAGCAGGTTCGCATTTTGGTAAAGTACGTGCCATGATTGACCACTTGGGAAATCGTTTGGAAACTGCTCCACCATCAACACCAGTTCAGATTTTAGGTCTTGACGGTGCGCCACAAGCTGGAGATAGATTTAATGTAATGAAATCAGAACGTGAAGCGAAAGATATTGCTACTCGTAGAGAACAAATTTTACGTGAACAGTCTATTCGTGCTACTCGTCGTCTTACGCTTAGTGATATTAATAGAAGACTTGCTATCGGAAACTTCCAACAGCTCAACCTTATTATCAAGGGTGATGTTGATGGTTCAGTGGAAGCATTGGCAGATTCACTACAAAAACTTTCTACTGATGAGGTAAATGTAAATGTAGTAATGAAAGGTGTAGGTCAGATTTCAGAATCAGACATCAACCTTGCAACTATTTCAGATGCAATTATTATCGGTTTCCAAGTTCGTCCGTCAAGAAATGCTCGTGCATTGGCAGACAGAGAACAAGTAGAAGTACGTCTGTATTCAGTTATCTATAAAGCGATTGATGAAGTTAAGTCGGCTATTGTTGGTCTTCTTGCTCCGAAAATTGAAGAAGATATTGTTGGTACAGTTGAAATTCGTGAAACATTCAAAGTTTCTAAAGTGGGTGTTATTGCTGGTTGTATGGTTACAACGGGTCGTATTAAACGTAACAACAAAATTCGAATTATTCGTGATGGTATTGTTATCCACGAAGGAGAAATTGAAGCATTGAAACGTTATAAAGATGATGTACAAGAAGTCAAATCTGGATTTGAATGTGGTATTTCTATCAAGAACTACAATGAAATCCAAGTTGGAGATGAGATAGAATCGTACGAAGAAAGAGAAGTGAAACGTACTTTTGAAGAACTCAAAAATGCAACTCCTAATTCGAAAGAAGAAGCAACTAAAGAAGCTAAAGAAAATAAAGAGAAACAAGCTAACTAAGACTACTTCTCAATTTATATAAAAACAAAAAAGCATTTCTATTTTTTAGGAGTGCTTTTTTGTTTATTCTTATCTACTGGTTGAGTGTCGACGATTGAAGCAGTAAATAAAAAAAATCTATGAAAGAAAAAACAATCTTCCAAAACCTAAAAGAACGCATCAAAATTGCTTTTGAGGTGCGTCTGTGCCATTTTATTGATAAACTAGTCTGTATTTCTATAAAATATAAAGTAGAAAAAAATACACTTCTCATCATTCGTTTGGATGCAATTGGAGATTATATTCTATTCAGAAATTTTTTAGAGGAACTAGCAAATGATAGAATCTATAAAAATTATAAGCGTGTTTTGTGTGGAAATATAATGTGGAAATCTCTTTTTGAAGAATGGGACAAAGAAACTGTCGATGAGGTAATTTGGATTGACCGTAAAAAATTCTATCAAAATCCTTTGTATCGTTATCAAAAACAAAAAGAAATTAGAAAACAAGGTTTCGAAATAGCTATCGAATCAACTTATTCAAGGTTATTGCTTTTTGGAGATGCCATTGAACACGTTTCAGGAGCAGAAAAACGAATTGGAAATGAAGGAAATACAGATAATTTGATAGAAAAAGAGAAAAAATTGGCTGATAGTTTTTATACTGAATTATTAGAAACTCCCAACAAACCAGTTTTTGAATTTGATAGAAATAAAATTTTCTTTGAACAGTTTTTGAATAGAAAAATTGATTTGAAATATCCTTCTTTATTAAATAAAGTAAATACAAAAGAAAAGAAAAGAAATCAAATTGCTCTTTTTATTGGTGCAAGTGAAGTGTATAAAACGTGGCATTTCGAAAACTTTGCAAAACTTATTTTAGAATTAAATGCTATCAATAATGAATTAAATTTTATTTTGATTGGAGGAAAAAACGAACAAATCTTGGCTCAAAACATCATTGATTTTATTAAAAATAAAAATAATTCTGAAAATCAAAGCGAAACTCAAAATATAACTTCGCTGTTGTCGGTGTCCCCACCGACGAATATAATTAATCTCACAGGAAAAACAAACCTAATAGAACTCACTCAAAAAATAGCTGAAAGTAATCTATTAATTACTAATGAAACAGTTGCTTCTCACCTTGGCGCAGCTACTCAGACAAAGACTATTTGTATTGCCAATGGAAGACATATTGGTCGTTTTAGTCCATATCCTAGTTTAGAAAATACAGAATACAGTTTACCTATTTTTTATATTTTCCCTCCCAAAATTGAAGAAGAATTACAGCAAAATAGTAAAGAAAAAGTGTATGAAAAGTATTGTAATTCTATGGGAGTGGATATTAATGAGATTGGTGTTGGGAGAGTTTTGGAAGAAGTAAAAAAAAAGATTTTGTAGTTCAACTATCAGCTATATTAAAAAACTATTTTAAGTCATCAATGGTATCAATAAAATAACATTGTTCCCATTTAGTTAGTCCAATTTTGGGATAATAATCTACTGCTTTTGGAGCAGCAAGTAATATCAATTTTGCTTTTGGTGTTTCTTGCTTGGTCAGCCGAATTAATTCTTTTCCTATACCTTGTTTTTGGTATTTTTCGTCGATGGCTAAATCAGAAAGATAAGTACAATATACAAAATCAGTCAAAGACCTTGCAACTCCTACTAACTTTCCATTATGTCTTGCTGTAACTATCAAATTTCCGTGTTCAAGCATTTTTTCAATTCTGTCAAGCTCTCCAACAGGTCTTCTTTCTCCTAAAGTAGAGTTGATTAATACTTGAATAAACTCTTCAGAACTTAAATTATTTTCAATTTGATAATCTATCCTATTTTTATTTAAAAGTGTTAATTCATAGAGCCAATATTTTTTTCCTAATCTTGGTTCTAATTCTTTAGTTATTTTGAAGCCTATTTTTTCGTAAATATATTTTGCTGCGTTCATAAATTCTGATGTATGCAAAGCTATACTTATTTCACCATTTTGTTTTGCTTTTTCTATACATTTTTCAGTTAGTTTGTGTCCAATATTTTGTCCACTATATTTTCTTGAAACAGTTACAAATCGTATATAACATTGAAATTCATTATAAATTTCATTAGGATTTCCACTTGATACTAGAAAAGCAAATCCTATAATTTCATTTTGTTCATTTTCACATATAAAACAGTCTGAGTTTGAAAGAAGATCATAAAATGTGTTTTCATTTGTCAATATGGCAAGTAACTTAGACCAATTTTCTAGAGTTAAAACTTCTTTAAATTGTGTCCATTCCTCTAATGCAAGTTTATTTATTGCCTTTAAATCATGTATATTTCCCTGTCTGATTTTCATTGAGTACTAATTTGTGAGAACTTTTAATACTATTTTTTTGTGAAAATAATTGTTTTTCTGCTCTACTATATAATTCTATAAATAGGAAAACATTTTTTAACATAAAAACCTGTGTTTTTTTGATAGGATTAACTTAGCTTTTAGTTCTACAAAATAAATTCTAATAAAAATTCCGTAATTTTGCACCAATTTAAAGACGTAGCTTTCTATTTAGAATACGAAAGCAATTTTTCGTTTTACTCACTTCATAAATACTCAACTCAGAATGGCAGATAAAAAAATTCGTGTAGCAATCAACGGTTTTGGACGCATCGGACGTGTTACGTTTCGTGCCTTAATGAAAAAATCGTCTATCGAAGTAGTAGCAATCAACGACCTTACAGATACAAAAACACTTGCCCACCTTCTCAAATATGACTCAGTACACGGCAAATTTGACGGAACTATCTCTTCTACTCCAGATTCATTGACTATCAATGGAAAAACAATCAAAGTAACAGCAGAAAGAGAGCCTGCAAAACTTCCTTGGAAAGAAAACAATATTGATGTTGTATTAGAATCAACAGGATTTTTTACTAACAAAAAAGCAGAAGACCATATCAAAGCAGGAGCTAGAAAAGTAGTTATTTCTGCACCAGCTTCAGATGGCATCAAAACAGTAGTTTTGGGCGTAAATGATGAGATTTTGGAAGATAGCGATACGCTTATTTCAAATGCTTCTTGTACTACAAACTGTCTTGCGCCAATGGTAAAAGTCTTGAACGACAAATTTGGCGTAGAAAAAGGCTTTATCACAACGGTTCACGCTTATACTTCTGACCAAAATATCCACGATGCTCCACATAAAGACCTTCGTAGAGCTAGAGCAGCAGCATATTCTATCGTTCCTACAACGACAGGTGCAGCTAAAGCAGTAGGTTTGGTTTTACCTGAGCTTTCAGGAAAATTAGATGGTTGTGCGATGCGTGTTCCAATTCCAGATGGTTCTTTGACTGACCTTACAGTAATTCTTAAAGAAGAAGTTACTAAAGAAGAAATTAATGAAGCTTTGAAAGCAGCTTCTGAAAATGAATTAAAAGGAATTTTGGAATATACAGATGAGCCTATTGTTTCTATTGATATTGTAGGAAATCCTCACTCTTGTATTTTTGATTCTGCACTTACTTATGCAAGTGGGACAATGGTAAAAGTAGTAGGTTGGTATGATAACGAATCAGGTTATTCAAACCGTTCGGCTGATTTGATCGAAAAAATAGGTTAATAAAATACTTTTATGCCCTAATTAAACCCTAAGGGTCTTCAAGACCCTTAGGGTTTTTATGTAAATAATAGTTTGTACAAAATGCCAACTTTCCTAAAAAAATCCCTACAATGGGCGCAGGCTTTCAAAACCTTTATTTATCTCAATCCGAATGAGATACCTTATCCTCATGAGCCTTTTTTGCATGTTTTGGCAGTAGGAGAAAAAAGACAAATTTCTAGTGAAAATAGTAATAAAACAGAAGGAAAAACAAGTTTTGATAAACTCTATAATTTTTGGAATAGTCAGAGTCAAATAAAGAATCCGTATATTTTTGGCTATTTTAATTATGATTTAAAAAATGAATTGGAAAATCTTTCAAGTAATAATCTTGATAATTTAGGCTTTCCAGAATTTTATTTTTTCGAACCTAAATATCTTTTATTTTTTGATACAAAAGGAAATTTACTAATTGATAAAACAAAACAAGAAAATAATTTTGATGATAAAATTCTATCAAAGTTAATTCTAGAAATAGAAGAAATGAAATTAGAATCAAAATTAATTTATAATTCAAAGTTAAAACCTAAAATAAACTGTCGTTTTACAGAAGAAGAATATTTACAAACTGTTGAAATAATCAAAAATCATATCATTGAAGGTGATGTATATGAACTCAATTTATGTATAGAATTTTTTATTAAAAAATTAGAATTAAATCCTTTAGAAGCCTACCAAGAATTATGTAAAATCTCAAAAATGCCTTTTTCTTCTTTTTTGAAAATTACCGTAAATGGAAATGAAAAATATGCACTCTGTGCTTCTCCAGAACGATTTTTAAAGAAAACAGGAACTAAACTTATTTCCCAACCCATAAAAGGAACAGTAAGAAGAGGGAAGACAGAAGCAGAAGATGAAGAAAATAAAAATTATCTAAGAACAAGTGAAAAAGAAAGAGCCGAAAATATGATGATTGTAGATTTGGTTAGAAATGATTTGGCAAGAAGTTCAGAAATAGGTTCTACACACGTAAGCGAAATGTTTGGGATTTATACTTTTCAGCAGGTTCATCAAATGATTTCTACAGTAGAAGCTACTTTACATAAAGACAAAAACTGGTCAGAAGCCATAAAAAATGCTTTTCCGATGGGAAGTATGACAGGTGCGCCAAAGATAAAAGCAACAGAGTTGATAGAAAAATACGAAAAAACAAAACGTGGTTTGTATTCGGGTTCAATAGGTTATATTTCTCCCGATGGCAATTTTGATTTTAATGTAGTAATCCGAACTCTTTTTTATGATGTGCTTTCAAAATATGCTTCTTTTCAAGTAGGAGGTGCAATTACATTTGATTCCGACCCAAAAAGTGAATGGGAAGAATGTTTATTGAAAGCAAAGGCAATTCGATCTTTATTTGAATAAGCAGAACTAGCTTATTACTTCCTAAATCTCACAAACAAAATAATGGCTAAAAAAAGAGAAATAAGAGCTGTTAGTCCTACTGTAATAGAGGTTTGAGAATCAATTTTACTTACAATAATTCGATTATTTTTCCCTTTAGGAATATCTTCTTCTTTTATGAAAGTCGCTAAATAGGCAGCCTTTTGTAATGAATCAACAACCAAATAGTCAGGGATTTTATCATTGAGAATATAAAGAAGTTGTGAAGCTGTTGTATCTGTTTGGATAAAGAAAGTAGAATCAGTATAATTTTCTAATTCAGGTAAATAGTTAATTTCAAATTGTTCATCTAATTGCAAACCTTCTTCTATCCATTTTTTTTCTTGTTTGAAAATTGGATTTAAATAGCTGTCTCTTTCTTTTATTTTCTGAGCTAAAAAAACTAAAATATCTTCAGTATTATATCGCTCTTCTTTTTTAAGATAGTTTTGATGATGTAACAAAGCTGAACTAGCCAAAAAAGTATACGATTTTTCAGCTTTAGGAGAGTATTTAGAAATAAGTTGAGCTGCTCTCAGATAAGCAAAGGCTGCCACTTGTGCTGCTGCTTTTTGATTTTCTAATTGCTCTTTTTTATACGTTACTTGCCCTTCTTCTAAAGTTGGTAAGACTGTTTTTCCTAATAGTAAATCTCCAATAGCTTCTATCAAAATTATATTCTCAGAATGTGAAAAACGAAGAAGTTGTAACATCGCAAAAATAGCTTCATCAGTTTGTTTTTCTGTAAGTAGAATGCTTTTTTTATTTCTATCTTTTTTAGACCTAAATTTTTGAGCTAAGAAAGAATAAAAGTTAGGAATTTCATACATTTGTCGGCTGTCTGCCAAATCATCAACCGTAAAGTCGCCCTGTACGGGCAAAGTAATTTTGCGCCTTAGTTTTTTGGTAGCTCCTTTTCTTGCTGCACATTCAATTAGATAATCTATCCAATAAACTTGATATTTATCTCTCAAGGCAAGAGGACTATGTTTATTGAGTAACTTTTGAGCATAAAAGCGAGCTTTATAAAGTTCTCTATCAGCAATATAAAAAGTGGCTAAATTTGAATATGTGCTATATTCTCCTGCTTTTTTTCGTTCCTTTGCAATCATTAAGCGAATGGCATCATTTGTTCTGCCTGTCAAGTGATACGAAACAGCCATTGCATCATAGAGCATCAAAGAATCTGGATTTTTATTCCAAGCATCTTCATACATAGATATTCGCCAAAAATGGTAATTTTGTGAATGTTTTAAATGATTGCCCACCAAAACCTGCATAACAGTTTGGTAAGGAACTGCATTTAATTGACTTGTTTCATTATCCCAAAGAGAAGCTAATGCTAGATAGGGATATAGAAAAAAACAGCAAAACCAAAACTTAAAAAAAATATTCATTACATATTCATCATACACTAAATAGAAACAGTTCAAAAATACAATTTATTTCCGAACTGTTTTAAATAAAAACTCACTAAAATAGACTTCTTTCTATTCAGATTCTGTTTAGAAAAACCACAATTATTTTATTTTTTATGAATCCTACTTTAAAAAAAACACTACAATTCAGTATCTCACTACTTATCGGAATTGTATTTTTTTACTTTTTGTATCGCAATGTGGATACAGGCAAAATGCTTGAAGATTTATCAAAAGCAGATTATAGAATTATACTCTTATCGATGGCACTTGGTTGTTTGTCGCATTGGAGTAGAGGTGTGCGTTGGACGATTGCATTACGCCCTTTAGGTTACAAGGTGCAAAAAAGAAAAGCATTTGTTTCTGTTATGGTGGGTTATGTGATGAATATTGCATTTCCTCGTGCGGGAGAAGTAGCTCGGTGTGCATTCTTAAAACGAACAGATAATGTTCCTGTCGAAGCTTCTTTTGGCTCTGTGATTGGAGAGCGTGCTTTAGACTTTGTAATTTTGGTTTCAATTACAACATTTACTTTTTTCGTAGAATGGGATATTATAAAAGGATTTTTAGATAAATATGCTGATTTTGGTATATACGAACAAAAATTTTATGATAATATTTGGCTGCTTTGGGTTTTTATTTTGTCAGGTATTGTAGCACTAGGATTTATTTATTTATATAGAGAACAAATACGTAAAAATGCCTTTATAATTAAAATACAAGGATTTTTAGGAGGACTTTGGCAGGGAATCTCCTCTATAACTAAGCTCAATAGAAAACAACAGGTTTTCTATATTTTACATACAATCATAATTTGGGTATGTTATCATCTTATGATTTATGTACTTTTCTTTTCCATTGAAGAAACATCAAACCTAACAGTTATGGCTGGATTTACAGCTATGGTTATGGCTGGTGTGGGAATGGTTATTCCTATACCAGGGGGAATTGGCTCTTTTCACTTTTTTGTCCAACAAACACTTGTAGCTTATGGAATTAATGAAACTACAGCTTTAGATTTTGCTTTTCTAGGACACACAGCACAAACTGTAATGGTTATTGTGGTGGGTGGAATTAGTGCTGCAATCGGATTATATTTGTGGGGACGCAAACCAGTTACTAATGATCAATCATCAATTGCTAATTAATTTTATAAACTCTTAGTACACTTTAAAGTGTCAGATAGTTCTTGCCCTTGTTGGTGTCCCCACCACCACCAATTTACACTATTTCTATTTCAAACTTCTAAATTATGAAAAAAATAGCTCTTTTATTATTTCTGTTATTTTCTTTCTCTTCTTGTGATAAATTTTATACACATCAATTCAAACTACAAAATAATAGTAGTGATACGTTGTGGATTAACTATATAGAAAAAAATAGCACATTCAAAAGCCAGTTTCCTGACACACTTCGTCGTTTTCGTTTACTTCCTACCAAATTACCAAGAAGTATTTATACGGTAACAGGAGAAAACTCAGCTACTGCACCAGATAATTATCAAAGTCAGATTGATGTTTTTGATAATTTAAAAATAGCTACAATAAGAAGTTTTTACTTAGATGAGGATTCAACAAGAACTAGATATTTTGATACTTCATTTGTACAAAAAGAGTTTCTAAATAGAAGTTTTTGGGATTATTTTATCGACAAAAATCAAGATGCAGGAGTTTATTTATTTGAAATTAATGATTCAGATTTGGAGTAAAATATTATATAAATTTAGCAGAATATTAAAAAACAAGAGCGAATAAAGAAACGTTTCAGTAAGAAACTAGCTATCAATTACAATGAAAAAAATATTTAATTTGCTCTTGATTTTCTCTTTTTTCTCTTGTTCTGAAAAAGAAAATCCAAAACCTGAAGAAAAGTTAACAGGAAACTATCCAACTTCTGAACTTCTTTATTTTGGAGATACAAATCTACCAACAGACAATATAACGACGTATGAAGGGGTAGAATTAGGCAGAAAACTATTCTATGATAAACGTTTGTCTTCTGATGGTACAGTTTCTTGTGGAACTTGTCATAAACAAGAATTAGCTTTTACAGATGGAAAAGCAAAAAGCATTGGTGTAAATAATGAAGAAATGCCAGTTAGTGCCATGTCATTAGTAAATCTGACTTGGAATAGCCGTTTGACTTGGGATGGAAAATCTAAAACCTTAGAAGAACAAGCTATTTTACCCATGGAAAATCATAAAGAGATGAATCAGGATGCAGAAATTACGGCTCAAATTCTATCAGAGACAAATGAATATCCAGCTCTTTTTGAAAAAGCCTTTGGTACAAACGAGATTACACCACAGAAAATCACAAAAGCCTTAGCACAGTTTGAAAGAACATTAATTAGTAAAAATTCAAACTATGATAAATATCTGAGAGGAGAATATCAACCAACAGAATCCGAACTTAGAGGTATTGAGTTATTTTTTACACATCCAGATGCAGAACGAGGAATTCGGGGTGGAAATTGTGGCGATTGTCATTTGGGTTCACTTACTTCAGGAAGTACATTAGGTTTTGAAGGTTTGCACAACAACGGCTTAGATGATGATGCAAATTTGAAAGAGGGTTTATTTGCTGTTACACAAAATAGTTTTGATAAAGGAAAATTTAGAACACCATCTCTTCGAAATATTGCACTTACTGCTCCTTATATGCACGATGGTAGATTTCAAACATTAGAAGAAGTCATTGAACATTACGACAATGGAATCAAAAAAAGTCAAACACTTTCTTCTCTTATTACAGCAGCGAGTAATGAATTTATTAATGACCCAAATGGAGAAGTAAATTTATTTCTGACAGAACAAGAAAAGAAAGATATTATAGCTTTTTTGGAAATGCTGACTGATGAAGATTTTATTACAAATCCTAAATTTAGTGAGCCTAAGTAAAGCAAGTGATAACCGTCGTTGAGGTTCAAATGCAGCTGTCAAACGAGGTTTTTCGCAATTTATCTTTTGCTAATTTTATTGAGTGAAATGGTTTTTTGAAGGCTACATTTGAAACGCTTCAAATCATCGGTTGCCTTCATTTTGTGTTTGGTACTTCTTCCTTGCACTCTTTTTCTCCACATTCTGAAAGATGAAGGTTTCATTTCTCTACGCATGAGCGTAATTGTTTCTTTTTCTGTTAGATTGAACTGTGAAAGGATAGCATCAAAAGGAGTTCTGTCTTCCCACGCCATTTCGATTACTCGGTTTGTATCTCTTTCTGAAAGTTGTTTTAGCTTTTTCATAATTTAATTTTTGTTTGAAATACTTTAGGCATTAAATATTTTGATACAAAAAAAGTTTGCATAAAATGTATACAAACTTTCAAAAAATTAAATTTTTAGACTTATTTACTTCATTTTCTCGTTAGCAGGTCGGTTTGAATAAAGAGCTGTAATTTCATTGCGTTGCTGACATAAAATAGCTTTTTTATTGATAGCAGCAATAGGAAATTTTATCATCTTATAATCATTAACCAAAATAGTCAGCCAATCATTTGGGTCATAATCTTTATCTTTGATTTTATCATTATAGTCTTCATGATTTTCATCAAAGAGTGCTTTGGGTTCTATGTTTAGCCAACCTAAAAGAGTTTCCCACATAGTTGGTGTAATATTTTTGAGTTCCATTTCACGTACAAACTCAGCAATTCCCATTGCTTCAGTACGCCTTTCTTCGTAGTTTTTTTGGTCTTTATCGTATATAAAAACCAATTCTTGAGGTTTGATTGAGATGCTTTCCATAGTTTCTTCGTGATTTTTGTCTTGTTCCATAATAGATTAAAAAGTATAGGTTAAAAACATTCTAACTTTATGTAACAGAAAAAGTTATTATACAAAATCAAAAGTACACATTTATTTTTCAGTCTGTATGCCTTTTTCAAGTTGTTCTAGTATTTCTGTGGGCTTCAAATATGTATTTTTTTTGAATAGTTTATACGATTCAGAGGCATTTGATTGAAAGATTGCATAATATGACCAGTCATACATTTGCCATTTTAAACCTCTTGCAACAGTCATGCTGTCAATTTCTTTTTCATAAATAGCTTTTCTTTTTTTGCTTGTATATGCCCAAAGACGCTGCAAAACACCTCCAAAAGTACGATTTTGATAATCTACAAAATGACTAAATTCGTGTGCAAAAATACCAATACTGGCATTAAAAGGAACTTCATCAATTGTTATCATTCCTTCTTTTTGGCTGTTATTTATTCGAACTACATAACTTCTCTTAGATTTATTTTTCAAACATAGAGAACTGATGGTAGGGCGTGCATTAAGAGTAGTCTTGATAGCACATTCTTTGAAAGTAATAGGTGTTTCTATGAGTTCAGGATAATAAGATAGAGCGATTAGTATAGCAAGTTTATATTTTTCTGGAATTTCTTTATTTTTTCCATATAATATCTCCAAACTATCAATAACTCTAGGTTTCTGCAAATTATCAATGCAATGCAGATTAATTTGTGAAGTAGAATTATGGGTTTCTGAATCAACACCATAAGGAGGGTTTTCTAATATAAAACTTTTATCACAAGCAGAAGTTTTAGTAGAAATTTGGGCAAAAGAGAATGAAAGTAAACAAGAAAATAAAAATTGAAATAAAAACAGAACAACTATTTTGAATAACATAGAAAATAAGTAGGAATTGAACAGGTATGAATATCTTATATACTAAAGTACAAAATTTGAGCTAGAAATGATACTTATAATTTGGGATAAGTTGTTTTTTTCAAAATAATGTTTGTTTCTCTAATCAAATATCTAACATTAATGTTAGATATTCCTAACTTTGTATCTATGGATAAAATAATTGATTTTTTGTTATTGACTGAACCCAATACTCGTTATGTTGTCTTGGGTTCGATTCTTTTGGGAGCAAGTTCGGCCATTGTGGGTTGTTTTACTTTTCTACAAAAACGAGCTTTAGTTGGAGATGCTGTGGCACATTCAGTTTTACCTGGAGTTTGTGGTGCTTTTCTGATGGCAGGAACAAAGAATCCACTTTTTTTGATTTTGGGAGCATTTGTTTCAGGTTGGCTTTCTATTGTTTGTATGAATTTGATTACACGTTATAGCAAACTCAAAGAAGATACAGCTGTAGCACTTATTTTATCTGTCTTTTTTGGTTTTGGTGTGATGTTGCTTACTTATATTCAACAATCTGGAAATGCATCACAGTCTGGTTTAGAAAGTTTTTTGTTTGGTAAAGCTGCTGCACTTGTAGGAACTGATGTATGGATTTTTGGAGGGTTGGCTGCACTTATGCTGCTTTTGGTAGCACTTTTTTATAAGGAGTTTATTATAGTTATTTTTCATAAAAGTTTTGCTCAAACAATTGGGCTTCCTATTGTCGCCATTGAGATTCTACTTACAACTCTTACCGTTTTGGCTGTTGTGGTGGGTATTCAGTCGGTGGGAGTGGTTCTGATGGCTGCTATGCTTGTTACACCTGCTGCTGCTGCTCGTTTTTGGACAGACAAACTTCATTATATGCTCTTTATTGCTGCTAGTTTTGGAGCTTTGGCAGCTATTGGAGGAGCTTTTGTTTCTTATATTCAAACACAAATGCCAACAGGACCTTGGATTGTTTTGGTAGCTTCTGCTATTGCCATGGTTTCTTTTTTCTTTGCGCCAAATAAGGGAATTGTGGCACGACGACGACGACAATATTTATATAAAAAACAGATTTTAGAAGAGAATATTCTGAAAGCTATTTATCATATTTCAGAAAAAGATACTACAAAATCAATTTCATCTTTAGAAGATATTGGACTTCAACGTCATTTTAAACCTGTACTTCTCAAAAATTCATTGCAAAAGCTAACACGAAAACAATTTATTGAAAAAACTCAAAATGGTTGGCAACTTACCGAAAAAGGAAATATAAAAGCAAAAAGATTAGTCAAACTTCATCGTCTTTGGGAACTGTATTTGACTGAGTTTGTACGTCTTGCCCCTGACCATGTACATGAGGCAGCCGAAGCATTAGAGCATATTCTGACTCCAGAAATTGAAGCACAATTAGAAGCTAGATTGAAATATCCACAAAAAGACCCACACGATAGAGAAATTCCGTATTAATGAAGAAAATAGATTATAATTTTACACTCATTATCAAAATATCATCAGTTTGTTTTCTTGTCTTTTTCCATCTGATAAGTTCTTTACTAAAGGCTGAATACTGTTCAGCAGTAGAAAGAATGCTTATTTCTCCCAAAAATTGTCTAAAAAAACGAGTGTAGTACTTTCTTTCTATTGTGTTACTATCCATTTTACTATCTGCTCCAAATTGGTCTTGAAATCCATCAGAAGCTAAAAATAAATTATCTCCTTTTTCGTATCTGAAAATATTTATTTTGTATTCTTTTTCTTTTTTCTTTGACACAAATGAGCCTCCAATAGCAAATGAACTACCTTTTATAGTTTCAATTTTTTGATTTCTGACAATGTATAAAGGCATTTTTGCTCCTGCATAATAAATTACTCGTTCTTCTTCGTCAATAGCACAGATACCGATATCCATTCCATCATTTCGACGGCTTTTAGGTGTGTGCATTTCTTCTAAATGGAATGTATGACGAACACGCTCATCTAGTTTTGTCAAAATCTCATCAGGTTGCCATGTTCCTCCTTCTGCAATAATTTGATTCAATAGATTTACTCCCATAATGGTCATTAATGCACCTGGAACTCCATGTCCTGTACAATCTGCAAGGGCAATCATTTTGAGTTTGTTTGGCATATTTTGATGTAATTCATCATCAAAATCTTTCTTTAAAAGAGTTTCGAACCAATAAAAATCTCCACTTACAATATCTCTAGGACGATAAAAAACACTTGCCTGATCAAAATTTTCTGTCAGAATTCTAGGTCTTGGCAAAAGTCCTTCCTGTATGCGTTGTGCGTAACGAATACTTTGCATCGTCTTTGTATTTGCATTCCTAATTTTAGAATAAGAAGAAGCATTATCTAACGCAATAGCTGTATAAGAAGCCAGCGTTTTCATAATCTCAAGATGCTGACTTGTATAAGCATTTTTTTCAAAACTCTGTACTGAAACAACCCCCAAAACACGTTCTCCTAACAATAAAGGAATGGCAATAACAGATTTTGGAGCTTCTCCTACTACAATTTCTACATTAGGTAAATATTTTTTTATCTCATTTTCTGCATCATTGATAAATAAATTTTCCTTTTTTCTGACAACATAAGCTGACAGATTATTCGGATTATTTGCATCAATTTTTTCTTCAGGAAGCAAAACTTCATTTTCTATGTTATACACATAAACAATTTGTTCTTTATCAGGATAATACAAATCTACTCCAAAGAAAGCAGAGTCCATAAGTTCATGTACATAGCGATAAAGAACTGCAAAAATAGCTTCGTAGTCCAATGAAGCAGTAATTTCTTGTCCAATAGAAGATAGAATAGAAACCGTTCTATACGAGTTTTCTAATGCTTCGGCTTTTTCATTAAGTTCAGAGGTACGTTCTTCTACTTTTGATTCTAATTGTTCATTGGCTTGCATTTGTGTTTCCATCATGGAACGTTGTGCCTCATTTTTCTCATTTCTAATTTCTCTTATTCTTACTCCTATGGCAAAAGAAAGCAAAATTACTTGAAGAGCTGCACCTACTTGTACACTGTATTCTGTAAAAGAATTTAGAGGAAGCAAAGAGCTTGTCTTTAAAGCAAAAATAACATAACCCAAAATATAAACAGAAAAACCACTTATAAAAAACCAAGCTGAAGTATTTCCTCTCAAAATAGCACTTGTTCCTGTTATCAGAAGTACCATGGCTGTTGCAGCAGCCGAAAGATTGGATAGATACATCGCATATTCATAAGGTAAGAAAATCGTCAGAATAAAAAAAGCAAGTTGTACAAATCCAAAAATGCGAAGTGCTTTATCAAATTTTTCTAAGAAAGTACGAGTATTCAAAAATCTTCTACAAAATAAAACGAGCCAAAAATCTAAAAATGTGAGACACATAGGTAAGGCTTTTTGCTGCAAAAGGGGAAAATTTCCCCATAAATATTCATAGGCATGACCATTTAGATTTGCGATAACCAAGAGAGAACAAGCCATGGCAATTACATAATATAAATAGCTATTTCCTTTACCTAAATTGAAATATAAAAAGAGATTATTAATAAGAATAAAAATAATTATTCCATAAATTATTCCAAAGATGAATTGAAATTGATGATTGTATTGTTCAAAAGTCAATGGTTTCCAAACACGTATAGGAAATTGCATTAAACTTGCCGTAGAAGCAATTCTGAAATAAAAAACTTGCTTTTCAGTGGGTTTGAGTTGAAAAGGAAATAAAAAATAGCGATTTTCAACAGGACGTTGCCAAAACTCAAAAGCATCTCCTGTAATTATACTGTCATACGTTCCTTCTTCTTTATAAAAAAAGGTAATTGAATCTAAAAGAGGCGCAGCTATTTCTACTAAAAATTCATTTTGTTCCTCGTTTTGATTTTCTAATTCTACACGTACCCAAAAAGCAGACTCACTAAAACCAAAGTTAGGATTATATCCCTGAGAAGGTTTGAAATTAGACAAAAAATGCTCTTCTGAAATTTGAGCAAATGTTTTACTATGGTTTGTGTCTTCAAAAATGCCAATGCTATTTCCTTCTAACCTCAAATCATTTTGTCCTTGTTGAATAATAGCTGTTTTAAAATCTGAATTTGAGGTAGTTTGTTGGGCATAAACAGAAAAGCCTCCAAAAATGCTAATTGAAATTAGATTGATGAAGAAAAATAAAGGTAAAGCTATTTTTTTTTTCTGCGTAGTAATAAGCAACTTAGTTAATAATTACAGATAAAAGAGTATTATAGGCTATTTTGTGTTAGTTATACAACGAAGCAATTTAACGAAAACTGTTTAAAATAACTAAAAATAATTGTTACTGGTGTTATTTATTCGATAAACTCACTGTTTGATTTAATAAATCAGGTCTGTTTGAAGTTATATTTATTCAACTTCTTCGCTTTTCAAAACTATTTTTTGGCAATACAGATGATATAGTTGTATATTGCCTTACTAAATTAGAGATTAAAATAATAAATTTGATATTATTTGAATTTTACCTATTTTACTTCAATTTTTATCTAGTTTTATAATTAACCCATTTTTTAGTTTTTTTTACTCTAAAAAAGAAAAGCTACTTTATCATATCCAAAATCCGAAATTTATGAGCAGATATAACACCCGTGAAGGCAAAACTTTTATTGCAGTAGTAATTATACTTTCGTTGGTCTTAGTGGTGGGCGCAATTTGGGCAACAAATGCCTTTCGTAATTCTAGTAGAGAGACATTAGAAGCTTTATACAAAGATTTTAATAGACTAGAACAAGCCTATTCAAACGAAATTAGAAACATTGACAATGAGCTTATCCCTTATCAAAATGCAGATTCGTTGCGTCAAGTATTGTTACGTACTAGAAATGATATCAAGAACGAAAAAGCAGTCATTAGCGAAGATGCTGATAAAGCATTAGAAAGAATGAGTGAATTACAACAGAAAAAATTAGACTATTCTGAACGTTTAGGACAAGTTTATTCTGGGAAAGATGAATATGCAATTGGTGAAATTTCTCAACTCAAAGAAGAATTAAAGAAAAATCGTGAACGTATTGAAGCACTCTTAAAGCAAATTCAGTCTTATAAAGGTCAGTTGGCAAATATGACTAAGAAATATAAACTTTCTGCTTCCGAAGTTGCAAAATACAAAGCTGAGAAAGCAAAATTAGATAAAATATTGAATGAACAACAGACTTCACTTGCACAACTTGAGCAAATTGGAGAAGACCGTACCAAACTTAGAGAGTTACTCACTCAAAGTGAAGAACTTATCCAACGCCAAAAAGAAGAAATCGAACGCTTAAAAGGACTTACTCGTAAAGCCTATAACTTTACAGCTCAATATGATTTCCAAAACAGACGTGTTATTCTTGATGAAACAGGAAAACACAAAGGCAAAATTGGAAAAGAAGTGCATTTAGAATTTGAAGTAGGAGAAGGTCTTTTTGAAGGAAATGCACAAGAGCGTATTGTTTATTTGACACTTTACAGAAATGGAAAACCATATAAAGTAGTAAAAAGACCAATTCCAGTCTTGGAAAATGGACGTACGCAAGCACAAATTTTTGTAGATAAAAATCTTGAAGACGGAGACTATTATTTTGATCTTACTTATAAAGAAGAATCAGTAATGGATCAATACAAATTTAGAATTAGATAAGTCGTTTAATGATTGATTATTAACAACTTATTCTTTAAAAACAAGTAAGCCACCTTTATCATTTCTTTGATGGAGGTGGCTTTTTGTCGAATTATATTATAATTTGAAAAATTATTCCAAAAAGTTAATATCTCAGTCCTTTTTTTACTAGACTTTGATATTCTTCATTTTTTTTGATATAAGAACCTACAAATGGACAAGTTGGATAAACTGTCCAGTTTTCTTCTTTTATATAATCTAAAACTGCTTTAACGAGTTTTGAGCCAATTCCTTTTCCTTCTAATTCTTGAGGAACTTCTGTATGTGTCAAGAAAATTTCACCTTGATTATTCAAAATATATTCAATGAATGCAGTGTTTCCTTCTACATTCCATTCAAAACGTTTTTTGTCTCCATTTTGATAAATAGCTTCTTTGTGTATTTGTTTCATTTTTTGGATTATGAATGTCGTTTGTGAGGACACAAACAACGGCTTGTTTAGATTTACAAATTAAAGTACATTTTTTCTCACGCTAAAACGTAAGCTACAAAAAAATTCCTTATCTCTAAAAATAGAAATAAGGAATTTTTGTTTTGATGAAATCTTAGTTTTAAAAACTTATTATCTTAATCTCTAGTACGTATTGTAGTAGTTACACCTATCCAACAACCTACTGAAATAGAATCACCTACTTTATATTTATCATTAGAAAATACATCTTCTTTAGTAGGAAATTGTCCTTTTGCAGAAGCCATTTTAGTAGCATCTCCACCTCTTGCATACATATCATAAGCAGCTAAGAAAACAGCACGTTTTTGTACAATATCATCTCCTTGCATACATTGTTTGTAAGTACTCATATACAAATCGCCAATAAAAGTATAAGCATTTGCAGCTACAGTTGCATTACCCATTTCGGCAGCCTTATACGATAAAGAACGAGCTTTTGTATAATTTCCATCTTTATAAGCTACTTTAGAAAGTGTCAAAACTGTATTTGCAGCTTTTTCTTTTTCTTCTGCACTTGCACCTACTAATGATTTTTCAATCCAAGTAAGAGCTTTATCTGTATCCCCGTTTTGCATGTGAAGTTGTCCGATAGTATTTGCAATAGCATTTGTAGGAGTAAGTTTGTAGAATGCTTGCATCGCTTCTAAGAATAAAGGTTCTTTTGTACAGCCATTATCAGCCATCAATTTTACAACTCTATTGATAAGAAGTGTATCATTTGGACTTGCTTTTAATTTCTCTCCAAACAAATCTGCAATACGGTTACAATCTTTAGGAAAATAGATAAGTTCTAACTCATCAATTTTATCTAATACAAATGTTTTCCATTTGTCTTTTTCTTCTGCAGTTTGCTCTTTAGCAATACGATCAGTTACATATTTTTTGAGGTCTCCATAAATAGTAGTCATTTCTTCCAAAGTCATTCCTTCTTTTTCGTATACTTTTCCTGCTGCATCTGCATAATAAATTACTTGAGCACGAGGAAAATTATCTTTATCCATCTCATACGTTTTTTTGTAGTGAGCATAAAGTGTATCTGTTTTAGAAGCATCATCTTTCCAATAGAAATATGCATCACGTCCAAAACGACGATAAATATCGTTCATATCTTCAGCCAAGCCATTTTTGATACGCATTTGATACATTTCAGCAATTTTGTCCTGATTTACTTTCACTTCGCTATCACGTCCATCTTCTCCTGCTTTTTTTGCAAGACCAGCATAGAGTTTTACGGCTTTTACATATACATCAGCGTGCAAGTTAGGAGCATTTTCCAAAATCCAATTGAGAGGTTCAATAGCTTCTTCAAATTGCTCATTATTTACAGCATCTATCAGCAAGGCATATTGTTCTTTTGCAATGCCTTTATTTTTCCCACTTGGCCAATTAGGTTCGTTCTGACTTACTTTGTCATCATCATCTTGTGCATACGATGAAGGAGCTAAAAAGGCGAAAAGAGCCAGTAAAAGCAAAATAGTTTTTAAATTGAATTGTATCTTCTTCATAATTTTTATGTTTTGGATTAGTGATTTATTTGGTTAAAATTTATCAACCAATTAAATTAATATGTTTTGAAATAGTCAATATAGCTTTAAACAAAACTATACTTTTTTATTTGTTATGTTAAAGGGGCGTTAGTTTGTTTTTAATAAACTTCAAAAACTTAATAAAGTTGATAATGATTAGCTTTATTTAATAGTTTTTTAAAATTCCTGAAATTTACAAATCACAAATATCTATGTTTTTAGATTAGTAAACAATTTATACATAATTTTAATTTGATTTTTCAAGATAAATATCCTTTTTTAGAGGTTAATTTTTTGTTAAGCCTTATTTCTAGATAGAAATTTTTAGATTTACAAAATTTTGTTCTTATTGGTCTTTAACTTCTATAAGTCCAAATGAGTGCCAAAAGTAACAAATAGATGTTAATTTTATGAAATGAAGGTGTAAAAATAATTTGATTTTGTTGAATTTTTTATGCAATTTGCATACACAAAATACACTTAGTCAACTATTACTTTAGAATTAGCTTATCTTACTATTTAAAATATATGGAAAAAAATACAAAATTTACACCACTTTATACAGCAAAGGTAATGGGAGTAAGTGGTAGAAGTGGACACGTAAAATCTTCTGATGGAGCAATTGACCTTGATGTACGCCTACCAAAAGGAATGGGTGGTGACGAAACAGGCAAACATACCAATCCAGAACAATTATTTGCAGCAGGTTATGCAGCTTGTTTTGGTGGTGCATTAGGCGCAGTAGCAGCAAGTAAAAAAATAAAATTGGCTTCTCCTCCAGAAGTAACTGTACATGCAACTATCGGAAAAGAAGGCGAAGCTTTTAGTCTTGCTGTGGATATTTTTGTACATATTTCAGATATGGAAATATCAGAAGTACAAGCACTGACAGAAGCTGCACATCAAATTTGTCCATATTCAAAAGCTACAAGAGGGAATATTCCTGTTAATATTCATGTAAATTAATCAGAATTAGGGTAAGCTCTACAAATTAATTTATTGTGTAATTACAATTAAAAAATCAATTTTGGCTTATTTTAATTTAGATTTCTTATAAACCTTTCTTAGATTGCTATTTCAAATTATATATCTAAATTTAATAAAACTCCAATATAATTTTTTATTGGAGTTTTTTCTTGTTTTCTATGCTGTCCATATTTTCTCTTCACTTTTGAACAACAAACTATGCTATTCTATGCCCTAAATTATGTTTATTTCTATTTAAAGGCTGGTAATCAGCAAGCTGTTCATTCGTCTTTTGTTTATGAATTATATACTTTAGCTATACAAGCCAAAAAAGAGTATTATGCTTTTTCAGAATTAGAAAACCTACGTCAAGAACTTATTTCTGACCGTACAGAATTAGAAGTTACCGATTTTGGGGCTGGCTCAAAACATACCATTTCTCCAAAAATAAATAATAATTCCACTAAAAAAAGTATTTCAAAAATTGCTCTTTATTCTGCTACTACTTCTAAAAAAGGACAACTATTGTTTAGATTAGTCGATTATTTTAAGCCAAAAACTATTTTAGAACTAGGAACTTCTTTAGGAATTTCTACACTTTTTATGGCTTTGGCTGCTCCTTCAGGAGCTCAAATTATTACATTTGAAGGTTGTCCACAAATAGCCGAAAAAGCAAAAGAGAATTTTGAAGAATTAGAACAAGATAATATCGAAATTATAGTAGGAAATATTGATAAGACACTTCCAAAAAACCTTGTTTCTTGTCCTTCATTAGATTTTGTGTTTTTAGATGCAAATCATCGCTATGAGCCTACTCTTGATTATTTTAATCAAATTTTAGAAAAGTGTCATAACGATACAATTATTATTTTAGATGATATTCATTGGTCAGAAGGAATGGAAAAAGCATGGAAAGAAATTATAAAAAATAAAAAAGTAAGTATTTCGATAGATTTATTTCAATTAGGATTAGTTTTTTTGATGAAAGACCAACCCAAGAAGCATTTTGATTTAAGATTTTGAGAACAAAAGAATCACTATTTTAACTAAAATTGTTATGTATTTTTTTTACTAAATATAAATAACTAATTATGGCATGAACAGCTAAAGCTCCGAAAGTATGCCATAGAAAATGTGTTCCCATTGGAAAATATTCGTTTGAAATCTGGGTATCATCTATTGTACGAAAAAAAATAGCTATACAGAAAAGTAATAATCCTGTCAAAATTCTATTCATAAAAAGCCATTTTGTTTTTCTTAGGTAAGAGAAAATAGGAATAAGAATTACAAGAGCTAAAGAAGTATATTCTATCAAATTACGTAGCGAACGAGGAATAGAATCCATTGATTTTAAAGTAAACATGAGTAGAAAAGGAAAAAGTACAAGTACCACCATAATAAGCCAATGAACTCCTAACCTTCGAAAAAAATAAACAACTCCACTTACACTCAAAATAAAAATAGGCAACCAGTCCATTATAAGCCAAATTTCATGACTACGTGTTGCATGATAAATAGTTCCTCCTACATACCCAATAAATAAAGTAATCAAAACATAGACAAGAAAACGGTATTTTCTAAGATCTGAATAAATCTTGATTGTCCAATAGACAATTATAAAAAGAAATAAAAGATTACTAGCTGTATTAAAGGGTTCGACGGGTAAACGACCTAAAATAGTTTCTTGATAAATAGGACCTGAATCGCCAACTGGTATTCTACCTAAATTTTGAAGGAGCATAAATAATAAAAAGGGAAAGGTTTGAAAATTAGAAAAGAGTACAAAAAAATAAACACCATCTAAAAGATAGTGTTTAACGTAAAATTAAATAAAGGTAGTATAAATGAATAAATTTTTAATAGAGATAGATTTTTATTCTTCCCCAAATAAATCTAATGCTGATTGTACCATTACTTTTACACCTGTTTGTATAGATGGTTTAGGAACAGGAGCATAAAAAGGAGAATGCAAAGAAGGTAAAGGTTTTCCTGTTTTTTTGCTTTCTGCTATTTTTTCAGGCGCTACTACTCCCAACCAAAACAAACTTATCGGAACATTCTCAGCAGTACGACCAAAACGACTAAAATCTTCTCCTCCCATAACTGGCTCTACTTCTACTACATTCTCAACTCCTATAATTTTTTTAGCAGAGTTAGCTACTTTTTCTGTAAGCTCAGGGTTGTTGAGTGTTGCAGGTGTTGGATTTCCATCAATTTCTATGATAGGCATTTTTTCTACTCCTGCTGCCATAGCATATCCCTTTGCCATTCTTTTGATAGATTCTAATGTATTATTTCTAACTTCATCTGTATAAGAACGGAGAGTAAGTTGAAGTTCTGCACGGTCTGAAATAATATT
Organism: Bernardetia sp. MNP-M8; assembly: GCF_037126285.1. Lineage (NCBI taxonomy): Bacteria > Pseudomonadati > Bacteroidota > Cytophagia > Cytophagales > Bernardetiaceae > Bernardetia > Bernardetia sp. MNP-M8. The sequence continues at coordinate 1,538,507 of NZ_CP147012.1, read as the reverse complement.
ATGCTTTGTACCTGCATGAAAAGAACCCACTGTAACAACGGCTGCATCAGTTGGCGAAGTCTCTCTACTTACAATCGTCTGAAAACCTAAAATCATTTGAGAAGCCAAAACAATAGGATCTTTTGTAGTATGTGGATATGCACCATGTCCTCCTTCTCCAAAAACAGTAATATTTACCATATCTACATTTGCTAGGGCTGCATTTTTGCAATACCCTATAGTTCCATGAGCCAAATTTGCATTTGTATGAAGTGCTAAGGCATAATCAGGTGTTCCAAATTTCTTATAAAGTTCTGCCTCTACCATTGCTTTTGCTCCACTTCCCACTTCTTCGGCTGGTTGTGCTACCAAAATCAAAGTTCCTTTCCAAGTATCTTTTAAGTTTGCCATTGTTTGTGCAACACCAACTAAGACCGTCATGTGCATATCATGTCCACACGCATGCATAACTGAAACTTCATTTCCATCTTTATCAGTTCGTTTCATCGTACTTGCATAAGGCAAACCTGTTTTTTCTTCAACAGGCAGTGCATCCATATCGGCACGAATAAGAATAGTTTTTCCTTTTCCATTTGCAGGAGGATTTTTTAGAATAGCTACTACTCCATAATCTCCAAATTTTTCTGTTACTTCATAACCTAATTTTCTGAGTTCAGAACCCATTTTTTTAGATGTTTCTTCTTCTTGTTCTGATAGTTCTGGATTTTGATGTAAATAAGTATAAAGTTCAATGAGCGAAGGGGTATTTTTCTTTAACTCATTATTTATTTGAGTATTTATATCTTTGAGTGTTTCTGTTTCCATAACATGAGTGTTTTTTTGAGCAAATGAATTACAAGAAAAGTAAATCAGTAAAATAGGTATAAATAAAGTAGAACGAATCATTATAAGTTATTTTGAGATAATTGAATAAAAGGAATATAATGTACAATTTAATCAAAAATATCTTGAATAATAAATGTCGAAATCAATATGCATAAAAAAAACAGAACACTTTTGATGTTCTGTTTTTCTTTATATAAACCGAATTTATAATTATCTACAACTAGATTAGTTGATAGGATAAGTAATAATTTCTGTTCCGATACTTACATTTTCTACTTGATTTTGGAAGTTCATACGTTGAACAGATTTTACTTCAATAACCAAACGGTCACCTTCTTTAGCTTTAGAACCTAAATCAGAAATATTAGCTGTAGGTCCATTTGAGTTTGCAGAACCAATTACACGTTTTCCTCTTGCAAGGGTAACTGTAAATCCTGCAACACGATAACGAGCATCTTTAGGTAATTGGTCTTTGAAACTTTGGTCTGGAATAGCATCTATAGTAACAGAACGAGGACATGCGCCTCCTTGTTTGATATTTAAACCTCTAGCTCTAATATCAGGTTTAGGAACAAGTTTTACACTAAATTTCTTAGTACCAATAGGATTACCTCCACTAGAAACACTAAGACTTACACTAGCAGAAGTAGGTACAATAATAATACTACCTTTACCACCAGAGCCATTCATTACACTACCACCTGAGGCAGAGAAAGAAGGATTATATTCTACTCCTAGAGCAGGAACTTTTACCTTCAAATCATTACCACACTTCAAGTAAAGTGAATTGATAGTACCAGATTCAATTTCAATTACTGGAGAAACAACTGTATAGTCTTGTTTTACTACAAGTGTAGTATCTTCGCCAGCAGCATTTCTGATAGTAATAGAGCCTGTCCAAGTTTTCTTTGCACCTTCTGTTGTACCACCTGAAGCTGTAAATTCTACTGTACCAACACCATCGCCATCTACACGCACTGCACCTGCACCACTAGCAGACATTTTTGGAGACAATGTAGTAGATGTAGCACTAATAAACATCTTAGCTTTATACTTTGTACCTGCTGCAACTGTATTTGATTCAGCAGAAGCCATAGCAGATACTTTATCAAACTTAATTTGGAACTCTCCAATACGACCACGCATAGCATCAACACCTTTAGTTTCTACTTTTACTACATCATTCTCTAATTGAGAAAGAACAGCAAGAGCAGCAACCATTGGAGTATTTTGGAAATTGATATGTTCCCATTCCATTCCATCATACTTAGCTGCTTGATAACGAGGCTCTTCAGATTTTTCTTTTGCCAAAGGCATTAGATTATTTCCTTTTAAAAGAGGACCTAAAGTATCATCAATTGCTGCAATTTTAGCTACATAAGCATTTAGCTCATCTTGTAACTTAAATGCAAAACCATCTTGACTTTCACCAGTTCCAAGCATAAGACGATTTACATCATCATACTTATCACCTTGTGGGTATGCTCCTGTTTCAGGGTCAATATCACCCATTTCAGTAATGATAGTTTTACGTATTTCTTGAATACGAGCAATCATTTTAGCTGATTCATCTTTAATATCTTGAGCTTTTTTCAAAACTGCCAAATCTCTTGGGTTGCTTCCAGATTCTTTGATTTGTTCGCTCATTGATGTGATGATCTTACTGTTGGTATTAAGCCCAACTTCTTTTGCATCTTGAAGACTCGCATCTATAAAATAGAACTTTTCGAGTACTTCGTTTTGAACCTGTAGGGCGAGAAGTGCAGTCAGTACGAGGTACATCATGCCAATCATCCGTTGCCTTGGGGTTTCTTTTCCGCCACCTGCCATAGTTTTTTATGGTTTTTGGTTAATAATATATTTAAAATTTTAATGAATGAATGTATTTTCAGTTGTATAATGTTATACAAAACTAAAAATTAACCTTTCATTGCAGTAAGCATATTGCCATATACCTTGTTAAGGGTAGTAATGTTAGTCGTCAATTTAGACATTTGCTCTTTGAATACTTGAGATTCTTTGCTTGCATCTGCCATACTTTCCATAGCTTGAGTAAGGTTGCTATAGAATTTGTTCATTGCTTTCAAGTGACTGTTAGCATCTTTCAATTCCATTTCATATACAGCATTCAAACCAGCAAGGTTTTTAGTGATTGCTTGTACTTGGATATGATATTCTTTAGCATCTTTAGCAGCATTAGACATTTCGCCCATTGCAGATACAGTAGAAGAATATGCAGAATTAAGACTTGTAAGCGACTTAGAAGCCTGCTTTAAGTTGTTAGAGTAATCATTAGTAGAGTTTACAGCTTCTGTAATGCTTTTCATACGAGTAGCAGTATCATTCAAAGACTGAATGCCTTGTCCGAAACGCTTGAATGAATCAGCAGAAAGATTAGCTTCTCCTAACATTTTGTCAAGACCTACTAAAGCAGCACCATCTTTTCCATCATCTTTCTTAGCTACAACAGCTTTTACGTTTGCATCTACCAAACCTGGATAAACACGTTCCCACTCATAGTGAGGATCTGCAGGAGCTGCTGGCTCAAAAAGACCAAATAAGAAGATAACTGATTCTGTTAATAGACCTACGATAAGCATAGGACCTGCACCTGGCCAGTGCATAATTTTAAATAAAGCACCTAATACTACAACGGCAGCACCTACACTGGTTGCCTTAGGGATTACTGTACGATAAAAACGTTGGAGTCCTGTTTCTTGATGAGCCATAGTCAAACGATTGTTAGAGTTGAGAGTTGATTTATTAAAAAGAAGTTAAAATTTCAATGGATTAAATATACAGAAATAGATTTATATAAAAAAAGATTTCTTTAATTATAATTTCTAGTAAATAATCTTAATTACTAATAATTTAAAATTATTGAATAATCAATAGATTTCATATAATTCTAGCTTTGTATGTTTGTTGGTTAGTCAAATTATTGATAGATAAGAGTTTAATAACATATCTAATAAATTAGGTTATCAAAAAACTATTATTTTTCAATTTGAATATCCTAAATAAGTCATTTATTTGGAATGTTCCAAAGATTTTATAAAAAAAATAGGCTTAAATTGAATAATTTAGAACGATTATTATGTTTTATCAACAAATATTCAACGTTTACTATCCATATTTTAATGGTATCCATCAGAGCTAATCTAATAATAGCCAATATACTTTGAATAAATGAAGAACTTATACTTTGTTATCTCCTTGCTTTAGCTAAGAGGTAATAAACAAATAGGTCAAAAACTAGTCATTATTATACTTGTATTTACTTTCTAAATACAAACAATATTTAAACTGTAAAATGTCTGTAAAATTGTAATAAAAAAATAAATTATGCAAGTTTTTTTTCAAAATACAGAATTATTTTTTGTTTTTTTTCTACTAGGCTTACTTTTTTTAAATTACTTATTTAGATTTTATCAAACTTTAAATTTGATTAAAAGTAATATCTCTTATCACAAATATCATAGCTAAATTAAGTCTCAATCGTAGAAAAGAATAGCCTTTCGTTAAATATATAGTTTAAGCTAATTAACACTTATTTATTATCGATAAAGCTACCAAAGTATTTTTCATAAAAAAACTCACCTTCTGAATAAACACAAATAAATTAAGTGATTTATTAAAAAGATGAGTTTTAGAGTATTAATTCTATTTACTTTTTTATTAGAATTCCATTCCAGAAGAACGACCTAAGTAAGTCATTACACAACGGAAGCCTGTATAAGCAGTTACTGAATCTTGATATTGATAATTACGAGTACCTGTTTCGATAAAGAAAGCAATATCTTTCCAAGAACCACCACGAACCAATTTGCGAGGCTCACTATCATCAATAAAAGTAGGATTCAAATCCCAAATTAAAGGCATTGCATTAGGAGCATATGCATCGTTACACCATTCAGCAACATTTCCAGCCATATCATAAAGACCAAAATCATTAGGAAAATATGCACCTACTGGGTTTGTATATTGGAAACCATCATCGTAATAGTTACCACGACCTGGTTTGAAGTTGGCAAGCGCACAACCTTTAGCATTTCTTGTATAAGGACCACCCCAAGGATATTTTGCTACATCACGACCACCACGAGAAGCGTATTCCCATTCAGCCTCTGAAGGCAAACGGAACATAGGAACTGGGAATTTACCAGCAGACTCTCTAGCTTCGTTCATAAATTTAGTTCTCCAACCACAAAATGCTTTGGAAGCAAACCAACTTACACCTACTACAGGATAATCATCATAAGCAGGGTGAGCATAATAGTTTTCTGTCATTGGGTCGCCATAGTGATGTGTAAAGTTTGTCATCCAAACTGTAGTATCAGGATAAAAGCGTTCTTTAATTTCTTCTTCTGATAGAATTTCGCCATCAACTGAATCTGGGTTTTCAGTCATCTCATCAATAAATTGACGATATTCATTGTTTGTAATTTCTGTTTGATCCATATAGAAACCACCAATTGTAATCTGACGGTTCATGTTTATTTTTGAAGATAAGATGTCTTGGTCTGCTTGTCCCATATGAAATGTACCAGCAGGAACTACAATCATTCCATAAGGAACTTCTTGTCTCCAGCCTTCACGCCCCAAAGTACCAGTAAGTTCTCCATTTTCTTGTAATTTGGCTAGGTTTCCACCACCACCACAGCTTTGAAGAAAAAGGGCAGCAGTTATACCTAAAAGGACAGCCCAAATTGTACGAGTTGTACGGATTTTTTGTATCATGTTCGTAGTCATGTTCGGTTTTCTTGTTATAAAGGTCAAGAACGCATCTATTTTAAAATTTTATCCTTATTGCTTGTTAGAGTGAATAAGTATAGTATAGATTTGTTTTGTGATGAGTTTCTTAAATATTAGATAGTCAATTAAATACTAAAAGTAAAGCTTTAAATCAGACTTTTAAATTAAATTTTCGAATCAGATTAGTTTTTTTTCAGAGTAAACATAGAATAATAATGCCAAATATAGCCTATTTATTGTTTTAATGGTTTAATATAAATCATTAGTTATCAATTAAATAGATGTAATTGGTCTATTACTCTATTTGTTATTCTTATACTAATAACTACATTTTTTAGAGATTAGTATAGTTTTACCGAAATATTTATCAAATTTATCGAAATTTTCTGTCTATTCGTCGAATCTAGGTAACTTTTTTTTAATCTTTTACTAAAAAAGTGAAATATAACGCAAAATTAAACTAATTCAATAGATTATTTGGTGAAAAAAGATTTTTTTCTAAGATTTTCAATAGAAAAGTTAAAATAAAACTTCTAGTAGACTAAAAATTTCTTTTACACTTATGTATTAGAAACGAAAACGAGGCGTTCGTATTGTAGGCAAAACTTTAGGCTTCGGAGAAGGAAGACGATAACCAATTGAAATTTCGTGTGAAGTAGGTTGTTTTGCATCTCTTCCACTTGTTACCAAATCTAATGAATAGGTTATTCTAAGGTCTTTATTCTCTAACATGTTTACTCCCAAAATAAATATTCCTGCATCAAGTGCATTAGAAGCTCTAGCTGAAACACCTCCAAAATAAGTTTCGTTATAATTCAATAGAATACTTCCTTCATAGGATAAAGCTCCAGAAGTAAATTTCAAAATAGCTGAAGGTTGCAACATAAGAGAAGGAGAAATATCAAAACTACTTCCACCCATCAAATAAACATGAGGTTGTAGAGAAGTAATATCAATTCCTGTACTATAATCAAAAGTAGATTTCAATAAGTGATTTGTACTTACTCCAACATAGTATCCTTTTACAGATTGATAATATAAGCCGACTGCTAAATCAGGTTGAAATTGATTTTCTACTCCTGTACTTGGAATTCTTGGGTCATTTTCTTGATTTGGACGGTACTGACTAAAATCAATTCTTTGATTATACATACCTCCACGTAGTCCAAACGAAATACGGTCTTTATTTTTGAGATTAAAATGATAAGCATACGAAATCTGTACTTCTGTGCTGCTCAAAGGACCAATCTTGTCATTCGCAAAATGAAGTCCTATACCACTATTGATACGATTGAGAGGCATACTCACAAAACCAACCTGTGAGCTAGGCGCACCACCATCATCAAACGTAGGAGAATAGTTTATCCACTGGCTTCTATGAAAAACGCCCATTGTTGTATAATCTGCATCACTTCCTGCTGCTGCTGGATTAAAATAAAGACTATTAAACATGTATTGGCTAAACTGAGCGTCTTGTTGAGCTAAAAGATTGTTACTAATAAAGAGTATAGTACAGAAGAAAATAAGGTTAAAAAATGAGCTACAACGAGTAGAGAGAAAATATTTTTTCATGATTCAATTACATTATTATTAGGATAAATGGCAGTATATAAACTTTATATTGATGATAGTACAAGTATTCAGAAGGTCTTTTTATAGAAATTTGTTTTGTTTTTCTACATTTTTATCCGATTTTAGTTTTTTTCTATTTCAGAATAGTTTTGGAAAAGGATATGCTAAGTTAGTAAACTTTTGAAAAAATAAACTGAAAGTACAAGCAAATCCATAAAAAATTCCACTCTTTAACAATTAACTTGTTTAAAAGGTGGAATTTGATGCAAAATAAGAGATGTAAAAATCTTTTGCTTTATATATATATTACTATTTTGATTACTCTTCTAGTAGATAACTTAGAACTCTTTAGGCATTACTAAAGCTAAAATGATATAAATAAGAATAGGTGAGCCTACTCCAAAAAATGTAAATAAAACAAATGCCATACGAATCAAATTGCTATCCCAGCCAAAAGCCTCTGCAATTCCTCCACAAACACCTGCTAAAACTGAATCGTAAGTAGATTTTGTAAGTTTCATAAAGAAGATAGTTATTTTAATAGTGAGTAATTTATTTTGGAAGACTATAAAGTATTTAAACTAAACAGACTTATATATCTACAACAACGAAACAAAATGTTGTAAGGTTACGAAAAAATTAAATTTCTTTAAATTTACACATAATATCAATATTTGATTACAATGAAAAATTAAAATTATTCTTTTGATTTATTTTCTTTTTCTATCTGTTTGTCCTCGTTTTTACTGTTTTCTTTATTCTCTTTATTCTGTTTTATTTGAAACTGTTTGGGTGTTATTCCTTCATATTTCTTAAAAACACGAATAAAATAAGTCATATGATTGTAGCCTAATTCATAACAAATATCAGTAACTGATTTCGAAATATCTACCAAACGATTTTTTGCAATTTCTACACGCTCTCTATTAATATAGTCAATTGGTGAAATATCTAAGGTCTCTTTGAAAGTCCTGAAAAATGCAGCTTTGCTCATACTGGCAATATCGGTTAAGGTATCAATAGAAATAGGCTCGTCAATATGTTCTTTTATATAATCTAAAACAGCTTCAATACTTGGATTGGTTTCATTTTCTAAATCTTCATTTTTTTCTACTTCTATTTTATCTCGTGCAGGAGTTCGGACAAATCGTAAAATAAGTTCTTTTAGAGCAAAATCTATAAAGACATCTTTATTATAATGCTCTTCAGTAAACAAGTCAATTAATCTTGTAATAGCTTTCTTGATACTCGTGTCATGTGTAACATTGATAGGTTTTTCTCCAAACTGCCAAACTGAATTATTTTCGACCTTTAATTTACAATCATCTTCTGCTATTCCTATTTTATTGTATTGAGAAATAGTTAGATTAACCATTTCTATAGGAACTTCCACCTCAATCCAAGAAAGACCACTTTTTTTAGTTTTAGCAGTTTTTTTATTCTGTTTTTCCTCAGCTCTATTTAAGACTTCCAAACGGACTGCTTTATGAGGAGGAATAATTAATGATTCGCCTATCGTACAGCTTTGATTGTATTCTTTGTACTCAAAATTGAGATTTCCATCTAAAATTATAACCAAAGTAACTTTGCCAGTTTGAATTGTTTTGGGCTTTACAGAATGAATAGAATTAATTTTATCAGTATAATTAAATACGGATAGAGTAGTTCTATTAGATTGATATGTTGTAGATTCAGAGGAAATAATAGACATAAAATAAAAGATAAATCAATGAAGTAAGCCAAAACCAAAGTTGAAAAGGATGTCTATGCACAAAACAAAATAAATGTTTTTAATAAAACGAAACAATAGTATTGCTTTTTGAACACTTTGAAGGATTGATTCAAAAAATAGAGAGTTTCGTATAATTTTTACTACTAGACTTGCCGTAAATTTGTTATGTGCTAGAAGAAAAACACACTTGTAGAAAGCAAAAGTAGTAATTAGTCACTCATAATAAAATGAGATAACTTACAAAGACTTAGCAAGATACAATTTTTCTGTCACAAAATTGGAATAAAACACAGAGAATAGTTTTACACACCCAGAAATATATCAATACACACAAATATATTTACTGAAAACTGTTTTCAAACAACATAAAGGTTTTAATGAGACTCTGTTTTTAGTTTTCATTTGTTTGGAATCGAAACACTTTTTGACCTTACACACAAATAACACAACACACACACCAATCAAAAGGCTTATTCTACTTGTAGAATGAGCCTTTTGTGGTTTTAGTCAAAAAAGACTACGATAATATTTTATCAACTCTGTTTTACTTCTTTTTTTTAGGCATAGGTAATAAGTAGGTTTGTGAGCAATCTACCAAAAAACGTTTACTTAACAGTTTTCTACCAAGTAGGATGGGGTAACGCATACTTTTTCTGTTTGTGAGTGTAAAATAGGTTCTATAATCACTTCGTCCAATACGTACACGAGTATTAATTTTATAACGAGTTTGAGCTACTCCGTTTGAGCTACGTACTTTTGCTTGAGAAAACTCCTCCAAACGATACTCTCTTTCTTGATAATCTTCATGAGTTGGGTCTAGAATAGAAAAACACAATAATTGTTTTCCATCTTCCTCTATCACTCTAATATTATGACAATGTAACGAAGAAGTATAAGCTCCAGTATCAGTTTTAGCATCTATCAAAGGTACTTCTAAGTCTGTCAAACCTACTGATTCTACTCTTCCAATAATTTCCATAGTGTACTATTTTTTTGTAAAAAAAATTCTAAAATTATAATCTAAAACTTACTAATTTGTTTAGCTTTACAGAAAATCAATTGGGAATAGAATCTATAATTACTACTACATTTTTTGTAAATAAAGAAAACTAAATATATGTTTAAGCAAATATACCCTAACCTTTTGTTGTGGATAAGAATAATCACTTTTAGTCTGAGTTTGATTTTGTGTGGTTGTCAAACAAAGAAAAGCGAAATAAGTCAGAATAGCGAATCTGATAGAATAAAAAATAGTCTGAAAGATAAATTAGATAATGAAATAATTTTAGATTCTGACCCAAATAAAGAAATTGATTTAGAAGATGACAAACAAAATTTTGATGCTTTTATGAAAATTAGAAGTTCAGTGGAAGGCTTAGAAAATGGAAATTCAGCAAAAGAAAGCACTTATTATTGGGAAGGTAATATTTATTCTTTCATTGATGGAGAACGAAGTAAAAAGATAATGGGAATGAAAGGTTTTAGTATGTCAAGATGGTTAAAAACAGATTCTTCAAGACAATTATTGACTAGAGAAGTAGCCTTATATACAGACAAGCGCACAGGAGAGATAATAGAAAAAATGAAAAATCCTTTTTTAGATGAAAATTCAAAAGTAAATAAAGATTCTTTAGAAGTAATTCACGTTTGGAACAATCCTGTAAATCAACGTTTTCCGTATGATATTAAAGAAAATTATGAGCAAAATCGTGATGAAAGTACAGTTTATGGTATTCCTTATAGTGAGTTAGGACAGGATATAGTTTGTTTTTATGCTGATATTTTTCTGACTTATCCATCACTTATTACAAGAAAAGAATTTCCTCAAAATGTACAAAGTGATTTGTATCAAGGTGCAGAACTATTCCAGTTTTTTGTGCGAAAAAGTGATTTAGAAAATCCAATGATAACAGATATGCCTGCCACTATTTCATGGACACGCATCGGACAATGGCTTCCTTTTATGAACATGGGTGATAGAAAAGGATATTTAGTGTATCAATGTAGAGGTTATAAAATTTTGGAAGGTTTTGAAGGATTGCCACAAGATATAAAAGATTATGTAAGAGCAAAGCAGCCTATTTTTGAGCATGCTCCCACAGAATATTCGCAGCCGAATGAAACAAGTTGGTCATATTTTAAGAAGGTTAAAAATCAATTACGAATTACGAATTAGGAATTACGATTCTATTCTTTTATTCGATTTTTACTGTATCAATACTTACTATTCTTCCTTCTTTGTCGTATTTGGTAACTTGTTCTTTGTCAATAAACTCTTCTTTGGCACTACTAAATCTTAAATAATAGGTTTGATTTATTATTCTCTAAAACAAATGTTGCTTTAGACCACTGATAATGGCTAACGACTTTTTGCTTTTTTATATCAAATTCTATGTTTCTAAGTTCTGTTTCATAATCGTAATCAAACGATTTGGTTGTAGGGTTATAGAAAAGAAATAAAAACTCAGAACCACCCATTCCACCACTAGGAATTTCTACTAAAACATCTTTAAACTTATCTAGATTCAATCTTTTTTGCTCAATTTTTACATTTGTTCCAAAAGCAAAAGCTGAATTAGTAGAAATAATTTGTTTATAATTTCCTTCAATAAATTTATATATTTTTGTCGTAGAATCAATTACAAAAGCAAACTTTTCATTTTCCAATTTAAAAATAGAAACGTGAAGTCCTATGTTGTGTACAGTTTTTGAAAGATTATCAACATCATTGTAGAGAGCTAATGACTTTTCATAATCTGACCTATACCAACCTAGAGAATCAGAAGGTTGTTTATGATTTCCATTTGAATAAATATACCAATACCTTAAAGGTTCTTCTTTTGGCTCTGTTTCTACTATCTTTGTTTTGATAATTTCAGTTTGAATAGAATCTAAATCTGTTTTGTCTTGCTTAACTGGTTTTTGTGTAGGAGAACAAGCAGATAAGAGTAAAGTCAGAAGTAAAAAAAAAATCATTGTGAGAATAAAAAAGCGTGAATCAAATTTATATTTTTTTTGGTTTTCTAGTAATTAGTCTTGTCCTACAAGGTAGCTTTTTTGTCGTAATTTTTAAGTTACTCTTTACTAGAAAAATCAAAAATAAATCTTCTAAAAAAACTATTTCTGTTGTCATGGCAGCAAGAAATGAAGCACATAATTTAGAAAAACTACTTATTTCTATTTTTAATCAAAGCTATTCAGATTTTGAAGTTATTGTAGTAAATGACCGTTCAGACGATAATTCTTTAGAGATTTTGGAAGAATTCAAAAAAAATAATCCTGCTAAAAACTTTCATTTTATTTCTATCAACGAAAAACCTCAAAATTGGAATGGAAAAAAATATGCTTTACATATAGGAATACAAGCAGCTAAAAATGAAATTATTTTACTGACAGATGCAGACTGCTTGCCAAAAGATAGGTTTTGGATAGAAAAGATGGCAAATTCATTTTCTGATAAAGAAATAAATACAGTTGTGGGAATTTCATTGTATAAAAAAGAAAGGAGTAATTTTTTAAATTGGTTTATACAAAACGAGACCTTACTAACAGCACTTCAATATATATCTTTTGCTAATTTTGGGATGGCTTATATGGGAGTGGGAAGAAATTTGGCTTATAAAAAAAGTATTTTTTTGTCGTCAGTAGAAGAAAATATCCAGCCGTTTTGGGTGTCCCCAACAAAGACAAGTAACACGATAGGTTTTGAAAAAATAGCTTCTCAATTAGGAGGAGATGATGATTTAATTTTTTCAGAAAAACGATTTTATAAAAATGTAGGCATTTGTTTGGATGGACAAACAGAGAGTAAAGCACCTCAAGGTTTTAGAGAATGGTTACATCAAAAACGGCGACATTTGTCTGTTGGAACAAAATATTCTTTTCGTCAGAAAGTTATTTCTAGTATTTATCCTTTGAGTATCTTTTTTTGGTATATCGCTATTATAGGGTTTTTTATAAATGGCTTTTATGAAGTTTTAGGTTTTGAATTGATTCGTCAATTGCTTTTTTTTGCTATTTTGCGTATATTCTATAACCAAATACAAAATAATTACGTTTCAAGCCGTTTTACGTATAAAAATTTTTACAAATACTTATTTAAAGATTTTTTTACTGCATTTTTGGGTTTTGAATTCGTATTTATTTTTTATTATTTCGTGGTGGGAATAGGGGCAGTTTTTTTTCCTCCTAAAAGATGGAAATAGTACAGAAACGACTCTAACAAAGTAAATCCTGAAAAAATGTGTCAAAATGACCATTTCTTACCTAGTTTTGATTTATGGATTAAAAATAGCTATATGTCGTTTGTGAAAACACCAACAACAACGTAGCAAATAACACAGAAGTTATTTAGTATAAAGAAAAATATTAATAACTTATTACAAAAAAAGTATTTATTACACCTCTATTGATGAAAGATAATAAAAAAAACTCCGAAAATTCAGAAGAAAAAGTAAATAAAAATCCTTTGTCTAATGCTGATGATAAAGAATTTTCAGACAAAGCTCTAAAAGATTTTGATTTAATTGATTTGGCAGTAAAAGGCGACCAACAAGCATACGCTGAACTGATGAATCGTTATAAAAATTCGGTGTATTTTATGCTTCTCAAAATGGTAAAAAATACTGACGATGCTGAAGATTTGACAGTCGAAGCATTTACAAAAGCATTTAAAAGTCTAAAGAAATTTAAGAAAGAATATACATTTAGTACGTGGCTTTTCCGTATTGCAACCAATAACTGTATCGATTTTATTCGCAAGAAAAAATTAGAAACCCTAAGTTTACATACGCCTTATAAAAATGATTCAGGTGAACAGATTCAGATGGATGTTCCAGACCAAAATCTAACACCACAAGAAGAAGCAATCCGAACACAAAAAATAGAAATTATTAGAAATTTTGTCGATCAGCTTCCTCCAAAATATAAAAAATTGGTAGAACTACGCTACTTTGACGAACTTTCGTATGATGAAATAGCAACCGAACTAGATGCGCCTCTAGGAACTGTAAAAGCACAATTACACCGAGCAAGAGAATTGATGTATGACTTAGTGAAAAATAAGCGTGATGTGATTTAAAAATTTTTTAAACCTATGAAATTTATTTTTTGTAGGTTTTTTTGAGCTAATTTTTATTTTATCTCTTTCAAAATGACTAAATACAAATTATGTCTTTTCATTATTTTCTCCGTACTTGCTTTAGTTTCTTGTAAAGTAAATATGAAAAGTGAAGAATTAACTGGTAATTTACATTATCAAATTTTTGGGCTTAGAAGTTTGTATAATTTACCAGATAGTGTAGTTAAAAAATTTGAACTGCATTATGCATCTTTACCTGATTCAACCATTGCAAAAGACACGTTATTATCTGTTATAATAAATAGAAAATTAAAGAATAGTCCATATATTTTTCTTAGAAAAAAAGATGGTGAAGTAGTAACTATTTACATGGAAAACTCTCAATATCAACAGTTTACAAAATTCAAATACAAAGAACTGATTGATAATAAGCAGGAAGTATGTATAAAACTAAAAGCAGAGAAATTAATGGGTAGATATTATAAATGTATTTCTGTAACAAGTGTGAAAATTAAGAAAGGACAAACTTTGGGTAAACAAGGTAAATTTTTGTTGTATGAGTATGAATAAAAATCAAAAAAGACTTCCCATTATATAAAATGGAAAGCCTTTTTGCTTTTTGAATCATGTATTTCCTAATATTTCCAAGCCTTAACAGTATCAATAAAATGCTTGACTTTATTAAAATCTAAATTAAGATATTGAAAAACAGCATCAAAATAGTGTTGCTATATCTTAATTAAATGAGTTTAAAATAGATTCAAGTTTTGAAATAGCATCTTTCTCAAAAGACAGTTTGTACAATTTTTGAGTTTTTCCATTTTTTAATTTAAGGAGAAAATATCTCTTTTGAATCTCAACTCTTTCAATATCATTTACTACTATTTTTTTATCTTTCCACAATCCACGGTTGATACTTATTTTTTCATCATCAATTAATAAGAAGTATTCATGATATGAAAAGTATTTATATGACCAACCTATACTTCCTAACCACCATACATAGGGTTGCCAATCATACAAACTTTTTGACCAAGCATAAATAATACCTGTAAAGAAAAATAAAATCCCATTAATAAGGGAGAGGTTATTATGACGATATTTGAATTTTTCATTCATTTTATTCGCAAATTTCACAAAATAATATAGTGTTTATTTCCTACAAAAAAAGAGACTTAAAAAAGGATTTAAAGCATCAAAACTTTAAATCCTTTTTTCTTATTCAAAACTGTTTGTTTTAAAATCAATTCCATTCAGATTATAAATTACTTGTCCATTATCTTTAACTAAAAGATTAATTTTTCCACGTATCATTTTTTTGCCTTTCTCTGTATATTTGGCTTCAATTATTATTGCACCACTTGTTTCGAAGTTTTTCCATTGTGTTTCCTTAACCAGTCCGACTTGATCAGTTACCACAATTCCAATTATTTCTTTAAACTCTACTTTATCTATTTGGGCATTTTCATCAAAATTAATTTCTCCTAAAGGATAAAGCCATAAATCCTTTGATAGATGTAAATAAATTCTGAATCCATTATTAGACAAAAAACGATGTATTTGAGTTTTGTCTTCATACTTTGTGGCAGAAGTGTAAAAGCTAAATAAATTGAGTTGATTAGAAGTATAAGACAATCCCTTTTTATAAGTTGAACATTCAATACTTTTTAGGGATTTAATTTTAATTTTACCAAAAATAGCCATTGAATTATCACTATCATATTCATGATAAAGAGTTCCATCAAAATCAAATCTGACTTCTCCAGTAGTAAAATCATAATAAAAATTTGAAATACTAAATGTCGATAATGGGTTAAAGTTTGGAGTGATGAATGTCTTAAATAGATTATTCTTAGGTTCTGCATACCAAACATTCAGTAGATTTCCTTCTTTAGAAATCTCAAATCTAATTCTGAAATCTATTTTATCTTTATCCGAATAAAAAGCCGTAATATATAGCTTATCACAGTTTTCATTTCCTCCAATATCTTCATTTATTGATTGATATTCAGTTCCATCTATATTTATGTCAAGTTGATTTTCTATAATAGTATCTTTTAATTCATCATTACAACTTATAAATAAAAAGGAGAGTGCAATTAGCATTTTAAATAAAAATAGTGATTTCATTTCAATAAATAGTTATGGTATTTGAGAATATTATTTTATTTGAATATCTTCTAAAAGTACAAAGGTATAAAACTTGATTTAGTTTGTATAAAAAAAGGATTCGAAATATAAAAATTTCAAATCCTTTAAGTTAATTTACATAAGAGAATGGATATAAGTCTTATAGTTACTCATTATCGAATTCCTAGTATTTCCAAGCCTTAACAGTATCAATAAAATGCTTGACTTTATTAAAATCTAAATCTGGATAAACTCCGTGTCCTAGATTGGCAATGTATTTTCCTTTTCCAAAAGAAGTAAGCATTTTCTTTGTTTCTGCTTCTATCGTTTCATACGAGCCGTACAAAACACAAGGGTCAAGGTTTCCTTGCAAAACCTTGTCATTTCCTATCAATTTTCTTGATTCTTCAATCGACATTGTCCAATCCATTCCTACAACATTACAAGGAAGTTTTCCAAAATCAGCTCTTGCTGCATGTTGGTCTTTACCAAAAACAATTGTAGGCACTTCATCAATCGCTTCTACAATTTGCTCAATGTATTTCAAACTAAATTCTCTGTACTGTTCCAATCCCAAAACGCCAGCCCAAGAGTCAAAAACTTGTACAATATCTGCACCTGCTCTTATTTGAGCTTTTAGATAAATGATTGTAGAATCTGTTATTTTTTGTAGTAATTGATGTGCTAATTTTGGATTTTCATAAAGTAATCCACGAGGTTTTGAAAAAGTTTTTGAGCCTTTGCCTTCTATCATATAACAAAAAAGTGTAAACGGTGCACCAGCAAAACCAATCAAAGGAACACGTCCATTCAATTCTTTTTTTGTAATAGAAATAGCTTCTGTTACATAACTCAATTTTTCTTCAATGCCATCTGTGGTCATTTTTTTGACATCACTTTCTGTCTTGATAGTTTGAGGAAAGCGAGGACCTACTTTTTCTACCATTTCGTAAGGCAAACCCATAGCTTCAGGAATAACCAAAATATCCGAAAAAATAATGGCTGCATCTACTCCCAATCTATCTACAGGCTGAATGGTTACTTCGGCTGCTAAATGTGGCGTAGTAACAAGTTCAATAAAACCACTTAATTTTGCTCTTAGCTCTCTATATTCAGGCAAGATTCTGCCAGCTTGGCGCATTGTCCAGACAGGGGCACGTTCTGTTTTTTCTCCTCTTGCTGTTCTTAAAAGTAAATCGTTTTGTAGGGTCGTCATAATTGGAACATAATCCTCAACGACGGTTTTAACCTCGTTGACGGTTAATTAAAAATAAAAAAACTCCATTTTGATACAAAAGTAAGCAAAATGGAGTTTATAAAGTTAGATTATTCGTTCAATTTAACGAGTAAGAACATAAATTACATATATTGTTACTCTTATTTGCTTGATAGTCAGAGTGTTACAATCGTAATTCGTAATTTTTAATTCGTAATTATTTACTAATATTCGTCTTCATTAAAAAAGAAGTCATCTTTAGTTGGATAATCAGGCCAAATTTCTTCGATATTCTCGTAAGGCTCGCCATCATCTTCTAAGTCTTGCAGATTTTCCACTACTTCCATAGGCGCACCTGTACGTGTCCCATAATCGATTAATTCGTCTTTAGTGGCTGGCCAAGGAGCATCTTCTAAATAAGATGCAAGTTCTAGTGTCCAATACATAGGCTTATATTTGTATTTTTTTTGTAATAATTTAAAATTTTTAATCAGCTTACAATTTTTTTAATCTTAATTATTATTAGATTTTTCCTGAGGCTGATTTTTTTCAATAAGGCTGCAAAGGTAATAAGTTATTCACTCTAAACAAGTTAGTTGAGGGAATTTTTCAAGCTAATTTCAGTTTTTCTATTTTACTAAATAAAATAGTTATTTTCAATTTTTCAAAGAGCAAATACTAAAAACCATTTTACCATACTTAAGGGATTTTAAAGTGTAACGCAAGGCTTTATTTTTTGTTTTACTTCCTATAATTACTTTTAGAAAACTTTTGCAAATTTGCATCCAAAAATAATAATTGATGTTCATATAAAATTGATGAAAGGGTAACATAAAAAACTTTTTTATTATAAATACCTTAATTTTATGACAAAATAGTGCAAATAACTGTTTATTATACAAATTTATCTTATTAGTAAAATAGCTGATAGTCAGCTTTATAGATAATATATAAAAAATTATTGCAAAAAAATCAAGTTTTTTTAATAATGAGTTGCTTTTGTTGAAAAATAGTAGTATTTTTAGAATATCAAGTTAAGGAGTTTTATGGAACTTTATTAAACAAGTTTTATAAGAAAAGATTTTCATTTAGTTATTTTCAGGGAGGGGGCTTTCTGACAAAACTAAAATTCTACCGTTGCAGTATCGGAATGATCTGCAACGGCTTTTTTATGCAATAGAGTGTACTCTTTAGTTTTCGAAAATGTATTTTATCTTTTAAGGTAAGTTCTGCATTCATAATTTTATAAACTTTTAGCCTTTCTTTTCTATCCTATTTTTGTTCTTTGGTGTTTTGAGTTGTAATTTTGCAGAATATTATTTTCGCACTCTCAATAAGAGTGTGTTACAGAATACTTCACACCCTAAAGGGAGGCTAAAGAATAAAATGAATTTACTCAAAAAACACTGGTGGAAAATTGCTTGTGTAATTATCCTTTTCTATACAATTATTGGAGGACTTTTAGTTGAAGTTCCTAGACTAAACATTCTTAACGAAACCATTAGAAATCTATTTTTCCATGTTCCAATGTGGTTTGGAATGGTTCTGATGTTACTTGCTTCCGTTATTTATTCGATAATGTACCTCAAAACTTCCAATCCAAGACACGACGACTGGGCAGTAGAACTCGCAAATTCTGGAATTGCTTTTGGTATTTTGGGAATCCTGACAGGAATGTGGTGGGCAAAATTTACATGGGGAAATTTTTGGAGTGGAGATCCAAAACAAAATGCTTCTGCTATTGCTCTTTTGATTTATTTCGGTTACTTGCTTTTGCGTAGTGCATTGCCAGATGATGAAAAACGAGGCAGAATAAGTGCTGTTTTCAATATTTTTGCTTTTGCTACCTATATCCCTCTTATCTATATTTTGCCTAGAATGGTAAACTCTCTACACCCTGGGGCAGAAGGAAACCCTGCTTTTAGTGCTTATGATTATGATAACGACCTCAAAAAAGTCTTTTATATTGCCATTATTGGTTGGACGCTTTTGGGAGTTTGGGTGGCACAGCTTCGTGTCAGAATGAGAAGAATTGAATACAAAACACTTTTTGATTAACTTTATAATAGACTTTCTAGTCTGTGAATTTAAAATACCATAGCCGTTGTTGGTGTTTTAGCGCAGCGACACCAACAACAAAAAATTACCACATAAATAAAAAATCAATGAAAAATATATATCTACTTTTGCTTCTTTTCTCTTTTGCTTTTTCGCCTTTGATGGCTATTGCTCAGGAGGATACCAATACAGAACAAACTACTGAAGTTAATAAAAACGGAAAAATTCCTGTGACACAGCGAGATTACGAAAACACAGAAGTTTCGATGGCTGATACATTCAGAGCAGATGGCAAAATTTATGTTGTTGTTGTTGTTTTAACTACTATTTTTGCAGGAATTGTAGTCTTTTTAGTGGTTACAGAATCCAAACTCAAAAAATTAGAGGATTTAGTATATTCTGAAAGAGCTTCAAAAGAAAAGGTATAAAACAACGCTTTAAGATTATTTTTCGTTAAAATAAAGTAAACAAACTCAACCAAAATTCATAAAACTATGAAAATTTCACATATAATTGTACTCGTTATTATAGCTGTTGGCATCGGAATTTTTGTCAGTTCTAGCGAAAATGCTAGTCAATATGTAGATTTTGATAAAGCTCTTACAATTGCTAAAGATGGGGATGACAATAAAATTCATGTTGTAGGTGAGCTTCCTAGAGATGCAAGTGGCGAAGTAATAGGGATTGAATATAACCCTATGACAGATGCTAACTTTATGGCTTTTCAGCTCGTCGATGAGAAAGGCAACAAACAACGTGTCATTACAAGTACGCCACCTCCTTCCATGACAGATTTCAAACGCTCTGAAAAAGTTGTCGTGATTGGAAAGTATGAAATACATGAGCAAAATGAACAGTTTGTAGTAAGTGATATTTTGCTTAAATGTCCTTCTAAATATGAAGAAAATACTGTCGCTGTAAAATAATAGTATTCTGTACAAACAGTAAAGAATATGTAGATAGAATTGAAAGTAAATTTTAAAAAGTTAAGTTATCGTATAAAATAGAGTTGTTTTATAAAAAAATAGATTAAATTTTCTATTTTTCTACTCTTTAATTTACGATACTATTTTTGAAATCTCTCTTTATGAAATTCAACTTTACTTCCAAGAAATTTTTTGTCTTTAGCTTTTTTCTTTCTTTACTGTTTGTATCAACTTCTGCATTTAGTCAAAAAACATTGAATGATTATTTTGAAGGTTTACAATCTTCGTATGACCAAAAAAAATATGATTCGATGCTCTATTATGCCAAAATTTTGGATACGATTCGTCCCAATCAT